>JAIRNB010000308.1 GCA_031258265.1 Treponema sp.
ATAAATCAAGCAAGAATTTGAAAGATCCGCATTGACAAACGGGCCGCTTTTCAAAACCTATGGATTCAATGCGTTCATTGTGATAAGTCTCCCGTGCCTTGATCCGGCCCATGGGCCGGGGTTATATTGATTCTGTCTGGTATCCGGGGGTGCACCGGTTTCGACTGTTGCGGTTCGGGGTACAGGCTGCAGGTGGAGTGCCTAGCTCCTGATTAGGCAAAACTTTAACTGCCAACAACGACAGTTACGATTACGTCGCTTTAGCCGCGTAACCGCGTGGAACCCTTCCGCCGCCTTGAGGAAGGACTTCCGCGTCACAATCAGGGCTGGCCGCATCCCCGGCGCCGTACGGGCTGCGGTAAGATTTAACGGATACGGACGGGCCGCACGCCGTTTAGCCAAGCCCGTCCCGACAATACGATAAACGGCTAAACCTGTAGATGCTTGTGTTTCGCGCATCAGGACGCGGGTCCGACTCCCGCCACCTCCAAATTTTTCTCTATTTTTTTAGGTTTAGGCGGGTTTTTACTGATCTTCGTATTTTTCTACTTCATCGTGGATGTATTCAAGCCTGATTCCCGCCATCTTAAACATAGATTCCGAATCCGCGGCATCGTGGTAGCGGCGCTGGCAGACAACCCGGATGATGCCGCAGTTGATGATCAGCATGGCGCAGGTGCGGCAGGGGGTCATGCGGCAGTAGAGGGTTCCCCCCTCAATGGAAATACCCCGTTTAGCGGCCTGGCAGATGGCGTTTTGTTCCGCATGGACGGTTCTGACGCAGTGGGTGGTAATGCTGCCGTCCTCGTGGAGCATCTTCTTGAACAGGTGGCCTACCTCATCGCAGTGCGGGAGTCCCGCGGGGGCCCCCACATACCCGGTAACGAGGATCTGGTTGTCCCTGGCGATGACACAGCCCGATCTGCCCCGGTCGCAGGTTGCCCGTTTGGAAATAGCGTCACAGACCTCCATGAAGTAATCATCCCAGCTTGGCCGTTTATAGTCGCCCATAATTTCCCCCAATGGCCGCATTATGGGGGATTTCGATCCCCTTTCGCAAGCACGGGCCCCAAACGCCGGATTTCATTTGTAGTAAATAACGCTTCGTATAACAATTTTATAACAATCGAAGGGTTACGAATGAAAAATATTGTAAAAAGGGGAGGTGAGGCGTCATATTATCCATAGGAATATCCATGGAAAATGGATATTGGGGCCGCGGAAAGCAAAATTCTGGCAAATTCTACTTTGTCCGGATTGCGGGAAAGGGGATAAGATGCCGACAATCAAATGTTATGGACCATCGAAAGGGCTTGGTCTGCCCTGCTCTGTTTCTATGTTTCCTCCTGATCTTGGTTTCACCGGGACTTCCGGGGGAGGATGTGGTGCATGTGGTGGAGAAAGGGGAGACCATCTATTCAATTGCCCGGTCCTTCAAGATCGATCCCGGGGACCTTATGCGCTTGAACAATATCAGCGACGCCTCAAGGCTCCAGGCGGGGAAGCGTCTGCGGATACCCCTAAATCCCTTGGCAAATCTTCCCGTTGCCCCGGCGGCGGCTTATCAGGAGCGCCGGGTGCTGCGGAACGAGACCTTGTACAGTATTGCCAGGAACAACAACACCACGGTCCAGGCTTTACGGGAGGCCAATGGTTTTTCAACAAACCATGTGCTTAGGGAAGGGGAGCTTATACGGGTACCTGTTCCGGCTGCCGGCGGGAATTCGGTTGTAACCTCCGGTGGTCCTGCAGAGTCTCATAGTGGGGCCCGGCAGACTACGGTGATGGAGCTGGATGGGGACCTCCGCTGGCCTGTTACGGCAAAGGAGATTGCCTATTTGGAAGGAAAGCTGCCGGGGGTCATGGTGACTGGGGAACGCAGGGAACCGGTCCGAAGCCTTACCCAGGGGACGGTAATATCCGCCGGACCCTACCGGGGTTTTGGAAGGGTGGCGATAGTACGGGTGGCCGGAGGCTACCTGTATGTGTACGGAGGCTGTGAAAGTTTGTCCGTAAAAGAGGGGGACCGGGTAGGAGCCGGGACGGAAATTGGTAAATTGGGAGTTGACGCGGTTTCAGGGAAGCCCCAGTTGTTTTTTCTGGTTTTTTTGAGGGACAACCCCGTTGATCCATCTAAAGCGCCCCGGGCATAAGGACATTACAAAACACTAGGAGGTTTTTATGGCAAAAACATTGGCATTAAAAAAAGAGGGGACTAGTCATTTCGGACCGGTACGGGTATCGAAAAAGGTGAAGCGGCAGCGGTCCTTTAAGGAGACAGATCCATTAGCCCTTTATTTTAAGCAGATCTCCCATTATGCCCTGCTTAAAGTGGAAGAAGAACGGCATATAGGGGAAACGATAGACGGACTGCGGAAGAAGATTGCCCAACTGGAAAAGGCAGGGGATTCCGAAGAAAACCGGGCGGAGAAAATACGGCTTGAGGACCAGCTCCTGACCCAGAAAAACAGGATGATCAACGCCAACCTGCGGCTGGTGGTTTCCATAGCGAAAAATTATCAGCACCGGGGCCTTTCCCTTTTAGACCTTATCGACGAAGGCAATATCGGACTCATCGAGGCGGTTGAACGCTTCGACTACACCAGGGGCTGCAGATTTTCCACCTACGGCACCTGGTGGATCAGACAGGCGATCATTAAAAGTATCGCCGACAAGGGGCGGGTCATCCGTATCCCCAATTATATGCTTAATACAATTAAAAAATGTTACTTTGTGGCTAAACAGCTTACCCAGGACCTCGGCAGGGACCCGAGTGAGGAGGAACTTTCCGAATATTTGGGCGTGCCGGTCTCCAAGGTAAAGGAAATAGTAAAATTATCACAGGAGACTACCAGCCTCGATATTATCGTTGACGATGCCAACTTGACGCGCCTGGCGGACCTTATCAAGGACGAGTCCCTGGCCGAACCCTTTGAAATGGTCTTTTCCATGACTATCCAGGAGACCATGGGGGCCATTCTTTCCCAGCTTTCGGAACGGGAAATGAAGATCATCCAGCTCCGCTACGGCCTTACCGGCCAGGAGCCCCTTACCCTGGAAGAGACGGGGAAGCTCCTGGGAATTACCCGGGAACGGGTCCGCCAAATCCAGGAAAAAGCCACCTTTAAGCTGCGGAGTCTGAGGGAACTCCACGAGCTGCGCTCATAGGTTTCAAAACCCCCGGATACCCCGGATAGTAAAGCTTTCTCAAAACTCCGGTTTTGGGAAAGCTTTTGTTTTTTCCCCTCCACCCCCCCCGGTATTTTTAAGCGGGGCTTCGCCTTAAACCGTAGAAATTTGCAACAGCCTCCCACCGCGGTCCCGATGCAGTTCTTCGGCCTACGGCCTGCAAAACTGTATATATGCCGCGATTTCCTTAAAAAATTTAGTTTTTAGAAGTACCCGGCCAGAAAAGTGGAGAGGAAGGGGATATAGGTTACCAGCATTACCGCCACAAACTGGATGATCAGGAAGGGGAATACGTGGCGGCAAATCTCCACAAAGGACTTTTCAAACCGGTAGGAGGCGAGGAACAGGTTGAGTCCCACCGGGGGGGTTAGAAAGCCCAATTCCAGGTTGATGATAAAAATAACTCCCAGATGTACCGGATCAACGCCGTAGGCCGCCCCCAGGGGGGTGATAAGGGGGAGGACTATGAGGATGGCGGAGAAAATGTCCATCAGGCAGCCGACCACCAGAAGCGCCAGGTTGAGCAGCAGAAGGAAGATGTACCGGGATTCGATGGTTTCCCGCATCCACTTTGCCAGTTCCGCCGGGGCGTTGGTATCCACGATGTAATATGAGAGGGACTGGGAAAGGGCCAGGATCGCCAAAATACCGCCGATGATAGGCGCGGCCTTTAGGAAAACTCCGGGGACTTTCTTAATGGGAATATCCCGGTGTACCAGGACTTCGACAATAAAAATGTAGATCAACGCCACCGCGCCTATTTCCACCAGGGAGAGAATACCCAGGAAGTACCCGGCCACCAGGAGGAAGGGGAGCAGTATTTCCCAGATTGATCCCTTTAGGGATATGAGGGCGGAGGAAAGCTTAAAGGGCTCCACGGGGATTTTGATCCGTATGGAAATGGCGATGCCAAAGATGATCACCGACAGTACCAGTATGATTCCGGGGATAAAGCCCCCGGCAAGCATGCGAAATATGTCGGTCCCCGTCATGGCCCCCACCAGGATAAGGGGGAGGCTGGGGGGAAAGAGGAGGCCGATACTCCCCACACTGGTCAGAAGGCCAATGGCGAATTTCCGCGGGTATCCCACATGCTCCGCGAGGATTGAATAGAGGATGCCCCCCAGCGCCAGAATCGTTACCCCGGAAGCGCCGGTGAAGGATGTGAAGAAGGCGCAGATAAACACCGTGGCGATGATCATTCCCCCGGGAATCCAGGAAAAGAGGGACCGGAAACAGGCCACCAGCCTGAAACCGGCCTTGCTTTCGGAAAGGAAGAACCCCACCAGGGTAAACAGGGGGATTGCGATAATGCTTTCGTTGGTTAGGGCAAAATAAATATCTGTGGCCACCACGTCTACCGGTATGGCCGACGATTCCAGCAGCAGTAATACCAGGCCCCCCATCACCGCGAAAATGGGCAGCCCCCCCAGGGCGCAGAGCAGGAGGAACACCACGGCGGGAATCTTTACTATCCGGGACAGGGCATAGAGAAAATCGCAGAAAGCCTGGACCAGGGGGGGCACATCGTATTCCCAGATAAATTTGGCGATGGAGGGGAAACTCAGCGCAATGCCAAGAACTATGGCCAGGACGGGGAAGACCCGCATCCGGCCCTTTAGGCCGGCATGCCGGGCGAAACGGACGGCGATAAGCATATAACCGGCGGGGATGATCAAGGCGAAAACCCGGTCGGGGATAAAGCCTACCATTTCCCCGGTCAGGCCGATCCTGATAAAAGCCGGGCCGCAGCAGGCAATAGCGGTGGTGATAAGGGCGGCCAGGAGACTGGTAAGGGTATGGAGCCGTTTTTTAAGCCCAGGTTGGGAAAAATACTGAACCAGGGCAATGGAAAGGTGTTCCTCGCTGCGGGTGGCAATCATCCCCGCCAACATTCCCCCCGCGAGGAGCAGGTGGATCAGGAATCCCGACGATGCGGGGATACCGCTGTTAAAAAAAATCCTAGCCGCCGCCTCCGCGGCGGCTAGGAGCGTCATGATGATAAACGAGAGGAAGCAGGCCCAGTTTTCTATGCGGCATAGAAGGGATTCCCGCCGGGGAGAGGCCGCCTCCATCAATGCGATCCCCTGTACCTTTGCAGTATATCCTGGATTCTTAAATATGTATTTTTATCAAAGACATTTCTGTCCACCAGACCGGGGATTCGGGCGTTAATGTCGTTAAGCCAGATCCGTTCTTCCTGGGGGCTGATCTCGTTGTAGAAGATTCCGTCTTTCCTCATGATGTCCACCGCCTCGGCTTCCCGGCGGTAAAAGGAATCTTCAAATTCCATACCCGCCTTGCGGACGACTTCCCGCAGGGCTTCCCTGTAGCGATCGGGGATGCTTTCCCAGCCCTGCCTGTTCATCAGAATCCCCCCCATAAAGGGGGCAAGGTTAAGGGAAAGCAGATTGTTGGCCATTTTATACAGGGAAGTTGTCTGGACCGCGATGGGGCTCTGGTAAATAGCGTCGATACGGCCGGAGTTAAAGAACATCGGTATATCGGTCATGGAGACCCCTACCAGTTGGAAACCCATGGCCTTAAAGGCGTCGGAGAATTTTTTATCCGAAGGGCTGGTAGCCAGTTTTAGCTTCCGCAGATCATCGGGAACGGACACCCGGGAACGGGAGAAAATCTTAACCCAGCCGGCCTTTGCCCAGGCCAGGTTCTTGTAGCCCTTCTCCTCGATTTTGGCGTCCAGCATGGGCCGCAGTTCCGCCAGCACCGCGTCAAATTCATCGTTGTTACGGATAAGAAAGGGAATGGAAAGGGCCATGATCTCCGGCGCCACACTGTTGAGGGCGCTGGAGGTAAAGACCGCCGCCTGGAAACGGTTCTGCCTGAGCCACTGAAGGTACTGTTCCTCCGTACCGGCCCGCTGGTGGGATATGCTAAGAATCACCTCTCCGTTGGAGATCCGGTACCAGTCCGCGGCAATCCGGTCCAGGATGATCCCCCAATCGGAGTTGGAGGGCAGGGAAGAGGCCAGTTTTATCTCCACCGCCCCTGCGGGCAGGGCCGCTAAAAGGAGGAAGGCGAGGATTCCCGCCAAAAGATTCCCCTTCCGTCTCTCTTTCTTGGGACGGAAAGACGGAATTGTGAACAGAGCTACGCGCATCACCAACTCCTTCCGGGGGCCAAAGGATTTAGCCTCTACAAGTCCCCTTCATAACTAAGGTCTACCTCAAATCCCTGATAGGCCTCCGCGTCTAATTCTCCATCTTCTGTAAGAAAGAAATAATCTCCCGCCCGGTTCAAAAGTTCCTGGGCCTTCCTTTGGGAGATAATATTTACCAGCCGGTTCTGCGGGTCCGCGTCTACATCAATTTCTTTGGCCGCCTGGAGGCAGGAACGGAAGGCATCGTAGTTCTGGGCGGGGAGGGCGACGGCCTGGGCATAGGAAACGTAGGGCCCCGCCAATTTTCCCCCGGATTTTTCCAGGGCCCGCCGAAAGTGAATCTCCACCCGTGACGGATTGCCCCCCATGGCCGGGGGAAGGGAAGCGTAGGCCAGGACATAGAAGTCGTCCAGGGCCCCCGCGTTAAAACCGGGGTCCAGCTCATAGGCCCGGTCAATATAGGCCATGCAATCCGGCACCTCTTTACCCAGGGAAAAATCGAAGGGGTCCAGGGAAAAGGCGGAAAGGGTCCCGGCGGCGATCCAGTAGAGCAAGGGCACATCGGCTTCTTCCATTTCCGCCAAAAAGGGGGCCAGGTTCCCCTCCTCCACCGAGGCCTCCCTAAAACCGGGGAACTTTTTCTCGATACCCGCCAAAAGGATGTTGATCCCCCGGATGTAGAGTTTCCTGGCCCGCTGCCGGGCGGCCTGCCGTTCCTCGTAGCGGATAGAGGGAAGGAATTCCACCGGCCCCTGGACAAAGGCATTGGCGTACATCACAAAGAGGGACCCGGTGGTAAGAATAAGACCCCTGTGGTCCGGGGCCTCATTTAGCAGGGCTTCGTACATCTTGATGGCGAAGGGCAGGGCGTCCCCCACCAGCTGGGGATCATCGTCTCCGGTAAAAACCGTTGAACTCCCCGTTCCTGTCAGGGCATCCGCCAGCGCCCCGGTGGCCATACGGTTTATCGAACAGCCGGACAGGACGAAAAAGGCAAGAACCCCTGCAAAAATACGATAAAACAATTTCACATCTCTTAATGTAACATATTCTTCCGGGTTTGCCTATTTAAGATCAGAGATATTATGGATTCCGGACCGCAGCCCCCTTAAAAACCCCTGTTTTTTAGAATCTACCCACAAAGTAACAGGATTTACCGCCGGAGACTATGCGCCGATTACCGCCCTGATGTCCCTGCCGATGGCCTCAAGCTTCCGGGCCGCCTCCGCCCTGGCGGCCTGTAAACCTCCGGCCCCCACCGGGGCGCGGCAGCTGGCGTAGAATTTTATCTTAGGCTCCGTTCCGCTGGGCCGGGCGCTTACCACCGTGCCGTCTTCCAGGTAAAACTGGAGAACATCGCTTTCCGGCAGTTCCAGGGCTTCCCCCTCCCTGGCCCCGCCCCCGGCCTGGGGGTAAAGCCAGCGGCCGGCCTTAATGTCCCGGACCTTTTCCACGGCGATCCCCCCCAGAGTCAGCGGGGGATTCCGCCGGTATTCCTCCATGATGCCCGCCATGATGGCCGGTCCCTCCGGTCCCTGGAAGTATTTGGAGATCCCCAGCTCCTCCCAGTAACCGCTTATCCCGTACAGTTCTTCCAGCCGGTCCAGGAGGCTTTTACCCTGGCTCCGCCAGTAAAGAGTCATTTCCGCGGTCAGGGCCGTGGCGGAAACCCCATCCTTGTCCCGGACATCGTTTTCCACCAGGTAGCCATAACTTTCCTCGGTGCCAAAGACGATCTTTTTTGATATTTCCCCGGTATCGCAGCGGCGCATAAGATCGGCGATCCACTTAAAACCCGTAAGGCACTCAAGGCAGGCGGCCCCGTAGGAGGCGGCTATCCGCGCCTGCATGCCGGTAGTGACAATAGAATTCACCATGGCGGCGTTTGCCGGCAGCCTTCCCAGCTCTTTCAGGGAAAGGAAGATGTAATCGGCCAGCAGGGAACCCATCTGATTCCCCGTAACCAGGGTGTATTCCTCCCCCTTGGGCTTCCCCCTGGCGGGGACGGCGATCCCGAAACGGTCCGCATCGGGGTCGGTAGCCATAACCACGTCGGCCTTTTCCCTTTTGCCCAGGGCTATCGCCATCTTTAAGGCCGGAGCTTCTTCAGGATTGGGAAATTCCACGGTGGGAAAGTCGCCGTTCCCTTCCCGCTGTTCCGGCACGGTGATCACCTGGAGCCCCAGATCCCCCAGGATCTTTTCCACATGCAGGGCCCCCGTCCCGTGGAGAGGGGTATAGACAATCTTCACCTCCGCGGCCCTCTCCTTGATAAGGCCGGGCCGGAAGAGGGCCGCCTTTACCATGTCCTGGTAGGGCCCGTCAATCTCCTTGTCGATAATCACCAAAAAACCCTTATCCAGGGCCTCCTCCCTGCCCATCTCCTTAATAGCCGTTACCCTGTTCACCTCGTCGATAATCCCCCCGTCATGGGGGGGGATCACCTGGGAACCGTCGTTCCAGTAAGCCTTGTAGCCGTTGTATTTAGGAGGATTGTGGCTGGCCGTCACCACCACCCCCGTATCGCAGCCCAGCCTGCGGATGGCAAAGGACAATTCGGGGGTAGGGCGCAGGCCGGAAAAAAGATAGGCCTTAATTCCGTTAGCCGCGAAGATAAGGGCCGCAGCCTCGGCAAATTCCGCCGAATAATGGCGGCTGTCATAGGCCAACACCGCGGAGAGGGCCCCCGCCCTGGCTTTATGGGGAAAAGTCTTGATTAGGTAGGTGGCAAGCCCCTGGGTGGCGCTTTTAACCACCAGGGTGTTCATGCGGTTATAACCCCCGCCGATGACCCCCCTAAGACCCCCGGTACCGAATTCCAAATTCCGGTAAAACCGGTCCAGAAGCTCCTTTTCCCCGGCGGGAGAAGAATCCGCCAAAAGATCCTCCACTTCCTTCCGAAAAAGAGGGTCCCGTTCTTTCGCGATATAATCCTTCGCCTTTTCTACAATAGCGATTCTATCCATAATGACTATTATGAACGAAAGCTCCGAAAAGGCAAAGACAGCGGTGGCAGGGCTTCGATATTTGTTTTTTTAGCCCTGTTTTTAAGGAGGGGGGGCACATAGACTCCAAAAGCCGAAGTTCCGGCCCCCAATACGCGGCTGCTCATCCCGGCGCGCGCCCTGCCCCAGCTAAAGCTGGGGCGCATTAGTCCAAATTGGGGCCTTTATTGGCGCTAGGCCATGCCGCATTGTTTAATACACAACCTGCGGTTGCCTATCACGGGCCAGGCCGTGCCGCGTCATCCAACATACAGCCTTGCGGCTGTTCATCCCGGCCCCCCCTCGCTGCGTAGTCCTCCCCCCTGCGGGGGTCCGGTCTACTCCGCTACCCCCTCTTGGCAGACTGCGGTATCAGTCCCCGGTATGCACAGGCACGGTCGTCTGGGCGGCCACAGCGCCCCAGCCGGGGCGCATATTTCAATTTGGCAGGCCCCGCGGCGGGATTCCCTATTGGGCAAGATTTTTTATGTAATAGCCGATAGCTTGTATTATTTTACAGGTCCCGGTATAATAATTTATACGTTTGGA
This sequence comes from Treponema sp., assembly GCA_031258265.1. Classification (GTDB taxonomy): domain Bacteria; phylum Spirochaetota; class Spirochaetia; order Treponematales; family Breznakiellaceae; genus JAISFT01. The sequence continues at coordinate 9,844 of JAIRNB010000308.1, forward strand.
AGAAATATCCGCCCTGGCATAAAGGGAAAGGGGGTATAAGACGATGTACCACCGGATACCGGACCACTTTCTAATAGATACCCATGGGGGGGGGGGGGGGGGGGGGGGCCGCGGCGGGCCGGGCGGG
>JAIRNB010000341.1 GCA_031258265.1 Treponema sp.
GGAGCGGTATTCCGGAACGGGAAGCGGTATTACAGATGCGCTATGCTCCCTTTACGATACAGCGGCCACATATCCTCAATCCGGTAAAAACGCTGCCTGAGTCCGTAGATGTGAATGTAATCTATGTGAAAGAAGAACATCCACCCAAGGGGAAAGAGCCGAGAGAATGGTTTCTGATGACTCGCTAGGGGGTAAATAGCGCCGAAGAAGCGTATGAGTATGTAGGGTATTATATGCAACGGTGGAAGATAGAACGGTTTCATTATGTGCTTAAGAGCGGATGTGCCATTGAGAAGTTACAGGAGCGGAGCATAGACAAAACCACGGCACTTATCCTGATGTACTCGATTGTTGCGGTAATGATCATGAACATGACGTATGCGGGACGGTTGACACCTGATGCGCCCTGTTCCTTGCTATTGGGGGAAGAAGAGTGGAAATTGTTGTATTGCGTGGCGAATAAGACCAGGAAAGAACCGAAGAAGCCATACACGATGAAGGAGGCGATAGATTATCTGGGATGGCTGGGAGGGCCGAAACGTGCTCCAAGTGATGGGCCTCCTGGGGTGAAGACGATATGGATAGGGTTGATGAAATTACATATTCTGCTAGCTTACCGGCGGTATCTCGTATGATTCCGTGGGTCAAGTTTAGCCCCACGCGGGGAGGAGGGCAAAGGGAAGCTGAACTTAGGCTTTCGGCTTAATATTCAGATTTACCCCCAGCTTATCCTCGCTGTCCACGATGGTCCAACTGGAACCGGGATAGTAGCCGATGGTCCGCATCTTGTAGCCATTCTCCTCAAGTTCGCCGATAATAGCGTCCCGCTTCTCCCCCACCTCAAAGCCCAGGTGGTGAACCCCCTCACCATGCTTGTCCAGAAATTCCTGGAAGGTACTTTCCCCGCCCAGGGGCTGGTGAAGCTCTATCACAAAGCCCCGGTCTTTGGCGTTGATCACCGCCAATTTAAGCCCGTAGTTACCGGGCCGTCCCCGGTAGCTGGTGCCGTCCCGGGGACCGGGCTCCTGGACCCGGATAGCCGGCATGGGGACATCAAATAACTCACACCATTCTTTCGCGGCCTTTTCGATGTCCCGCACGATAATGGCAACCTGGATAAAACCGTTAAAATCAATAGGCGTCTTCATCTCATACTCCTTGTAGTAAAACTAGGAGTTTCCCCGCCGCCGGGACTCCCCAAAATTTCAAAGCCCAAAAGTCCTTACCCGGCGATTTTTATTACCGATTTGACGATCTCCGCCTTGTTATGAACGCTCTGGTCCATGGCGTTTTGAATATCGTCAAAGTCAAACACATTGGTGACAATATCCTTGATATTCACTGAACCCCGGGCCACCGCGTCTATGGCCAGGGGGTAAATATGGCGGTACCGGAAGATCGTCTTCATGGTAAGTTCCTTATCCAGGGCCTTGCCGATGGGCAGGGTCATTGTACCGCTGGGGCTGTAGCCCACAAAGACCAGGGTTCCCCCTTTCTTTAATACGCCGATCCCCTGGGCCGCGGCGGCATCGCTGCCGGTGGTTTCGATAACCAAGTCCAGGGCCCCTTCTTTTTCGGCGATCACCTTGAGGGGGTCCCGGTCTTTGGCGTTGATCGCGTCAAAGGCCCCCAGGGCCTTAGCCTTTTCCAGCCGTTTGTCCACCACATCGGTCATGTAGACCCGGGAAACCCCCTGGGCTTTTAAGGCCAGCATGGATACAAGACCGATACAGCCCGCCCCGGTAACTAGGGCACTTTGCCCAATCCTGGCTCCCCCGGTGATGGCCGCGTGGAAACCCACCGCCAAAGGTTCGATCAGGGCCCCTTCCATGGTACTTACCTTGTCCGGCAGCTTGAAGCACAGGGCCGCTTCGTGGGCCGCGTATTCCTGGAACACCCCGTCCACCGGGGGGGTGGCAAAGAAGATCACATCGGGACAGAGGTTGTAGCGGCCCGTGCGGCAGAACTCGCAGTGGCCGCAGGTCTTCCCCGGCTCCAGGGCAACCCGGTCCCCCGCTTTAAGACCCCGGACATCGCTACCCACTTCCACCACCGTACCGCCCGGTTCGTGGCCCAGCACAAAGGGGGGTTTGACGATAAAGTCCCCGATCCGGCCCGCCTCGTAGTAGTGCAGGTCTGAACCGCAGATTCCCACATATTCAAGTTTTACCAGCGCCTCATTGGGCGCGGGCTTTGGTATATCCCGCTCGACGATTTCCATTTTGCCAATGCCGGTCATCAGCGCGACCTTCATCTTTCCCCGCATGATCTTCCTCCTCCGCTTTGGATTTGCCAAATTTCCGTTATTAAAATTGCTCAAAACTTTAATTTTTGAACAACGACCGCCATTATACTACCCCTGGGGTGGAGCTCCAATAGCCGGAACAAGCCTGAAACCGGCCGGTGCCGCGCTTGGGGGGTAAACGGAAGACCAAGCGAAGCGCAGGGCTGGAGTGGAGGGGGGGCCAGGATAACGGCGCGCCCCGCGGCTACGGGGCTAGGGACCCGGAGGGTCCCGGTTGATCGGGGAAGCGGGCCCCCCCTTATAGCATTTAATACCGCTGTACGATATTTACAGGTTTAACCGGGCGGGATAGTATCAGCCATGAAAAAGGACCTGAGATCCGCCCTGGAGGAGGGCTTTAGCTACCCTATCCGGGATGTCCTGTGGGGGCATATCTACCTTACCCCCGCGCTGGCCGCCCTGACCCGCTGCGGTCCTTTTATGCGGCTTCACCGGATTTTCCAGTTGGGGCCGGTTTACAATGTGTATCCCGGGGCTACCCATACCAGGGCTGCCCATTCTATCGGGGTTTACTACCTGGGCCGCCGGCTGCTGCAAAACCTGGTGGAGCGGGGGGCCGGGGAATGGCTTAGCCCGGAGGGGGCGCGGTCTTTTCTTTGCGCCTGCCTGCTTCACGATTTGGGGCATTTCCCCTACACCCATTCCCTGAAGGAACTGCCGCTGGAATCCCACGAGGCTTTGACGGGGAAGCTTATCCTGGCTGAACCTCTTAGGTCCCTGGTGGGGGCGGCGGGGGCGGACCCGGTTTTGACTGCGGAGATTGTGGACCCCGGCCTGGGAGATGAGGGGGCGGAACTGCTTTTTTACCGGAAGCTTCTCTCCGGCGTCCTGGACCCGGACAAGCTGGACTACCTGAACCGGGACGCCCGGTACTGCGGGGTTCCCTACGGCGCCCAGGATGTGGATTTTATTCTCTCCCGCCTTTACCCCCACCCTGAACGGGGGGTGGATATTGACAGCCGGGGAATTCCCAGTGTGGAATCCGTCCTTTTTTCCAAGTATCTGATGTACCGGACGGTGTACTGGCACCATGTCGTCCGCTGCGCCACGGCGATGATCAAGAAGGTCGTCGTGGGGGCTCTGGAAAGCGGGCGGGTGATGCCGGAGGAACTCTACAATCTGGATGATCAGGGCTTTTTTAACCTGATGGAACGCCGGGGAGGGGCTTTGTTTTCCCTGGCGGCCCAGGTAAGAGAGGGGGGCCTTTACTCTCTGGCGGCGGAGGCCCCCTTTGATCCCCGGCGGTATGGGGCGTTGCGGGACATTGGAAGCCGTTCCCGGCGGGAGAATATCCTGGCGGCGGAGCTTTCCGCCGGGCTGGGCAGGGAAATCTCCGGGGAGGAACTGATTATCGATGTGCCGGAACCCTTTTCCCTGGAAACCGGCCTTTATGTGCGGAACGAGGCCCGTTATTTTGCGCAGAGTTCCAGCGCCTTTAGCCCGGAAACAGCCCAATCCTTTACCAAATCCCTTTACAGCGTCAGAATTTTTATACATCCCCGGCATGAGGAAGCCCTTAATGAAAGGGCCCTTGCCGGCGGAGATCTTGAAGATCTGTTGCAATTAGGCGGAAAATGGTTAGAGTAATAAGGGTGGAGGCGCTCTGATTATGGAATTACACAATACGGCGGAAGATTTGGTTTTTGCCCGGGTCGATGAGATTTTTAACAACATCGAAAAGGGCGATAACCCCGACAGGCTCTGTACCTGCGATCAGTGCCGCGTGGATACCGCCTGCTATGTGCTAAATCGTACAAATCCCCACTACATTGTCTCCAGCCGGGGGGCGGCCAGGGTGGAACAGGCGCCGATCAGGAAACAGCAGGAGGATGCCGATATTACGACCCTGGTCTATGAGGGAATCCGCCGGGTGAATCATAACCAGCGGCCCAGCGCGGTCCACGGGGTAAAACAGGTTAAAGAGAGTGTCATAGAGACCCCGGTATTCAATATTCCCACTATTGTGGGGCGAATCTTCAACGGCGTGAATTTTGCCCCCGTGTCGGGGGTGCTGGTCCAGCTTTTCAGCAACGGCGGCCTGGTGGCCATGAAGGACAACAACTGGCAAAACCCCTGCCCCCTGGTCTCCAATACCGACGGGGCCTTTACCTTCTGGCCTAACCCCATTCCCGCCGAGACGGGCAACATCCACCGGGTGTTTGAATTCAGCATCCGTATTGAATCTGAAAATTACGAGACCCTTAACCATTTTTTCAAGATCCCCGTGATAAGCGATACCCAGGCGGTAAGTTCCTTTTCCCTGGTGCGCACGGTTAAACTGCCGGATCTCTACCTGTTTCCCCCCGGCAGCGAAGATGACGATCTGATCTAACGGTTTGTTTCCTTCTTTTTCTAAAACCATCGGGGCGCATTTTTGCGTGCCCCGCACGCAAAAACCGGGCTATCGCTGCAATTCCTCAGCCCCCTGGCGGGGGCTTCCGGTATTTCCGCTCTATCCCTTGCGCGATAAGAGCAGCCGAAGGCTGTATATTAGATAATGCGGAACCGCATAGCGCCGGTAAATTTCCCAGATATTGAGCAAATGCGGCCAAGCTTTAGCTTGGCCAGGGCGCGCGCGGCACAACGTGCGAAGTGCGTTGTGCTGGAATGAAAGCTAAGGGCCGAAGGCTGTATATTAGATAATGCGGAACCGCATAGCGCCGGAGGATAAACGCCAATGCCCTGGGCAAAGCGCCTTGCTTTGTTGCATTTTGGCGCAGAATCGTATAAAAATTCACCAAGTAATTGTTGCCGGGCCAGGGGCCGCGGCAGTCCCGGTAAACACGGAGGGTTGGCTAGTGGTTAAGCCGCCAGTTTTGGGAACTGGCTGTCGGGGGTTCGAATCCCCCCTCTCCGAAAAGAGTAGAATTTAGCGGAAAAACATAACACCGGCGATGGCAACCATACCCTGCGGCGGGTGGGGGATTCGAAGCAGAGCGGTCCTGGGAAAATGCCAAGGCATAAACAAAAAAGCGGCGCATGGACGCGCCGGGGGCAGGAATCAGCGCAGGCTTTTTACCGCGTCGAGGTACTCAATGACCTTTAAGGCGTCCAGGGCGGAAGACCGGGGCTGCAGGGAGGGGTTTCGGACACAGTTCACCGCGTCGGCGATCATGCTGGTAAAATAACCTGTTTTACCCTGAAAGCGATCCGGCGCCGGTAAAAGGGAACGGAATCCCTCGGCATAGGGGCAGTCCGCGCTTTCCCATACTTCATAGACCCCATTGCCAATCCGCAGCCGCCCGGCCTCGCAGGAAAATTCTATTTCAAAGACCAGATGATCCCGCTGGGCCCCCAATTCAATCACGCAGGGAAATTCCTTCTCTTTCTCCTTCCCCCCGCCGCGCCGGGCCCCCGGACCAGTGTTCTGGGGCAGAGCCAGAAGCCCCTCCAGATAGGCGGTTCCTTCCCTGCCTTTAAGGGGGCTGCCCCAAGTCTGAACCTGCCGCAGGGTACAGCCGGTAAGAAACATGATGGCATCCGCCAGATGGGTACCGTCATGCCACAGCACGTCAATAAGACGCCGCCCCTTACCCATATACAAAACGCCGCGGACGGAGATAAGGGCCCCCAGCCGGCCGCTTTCCAGTATTTCCCTGGCCCTGATATAGTCGGCTGAATAACGCCGCTCGTGGTTTACAAGAATTTTGAAACCGCCGGAACTTCCCGGGGCCGGAAGTTTTTGCCCGGCCAATGATGCTATTTTGCGGGCCCTTGCCAGGGTATCCGCCAGGGGTTTTTCACAAACCGCCACCGGTACCCCGTTGGCGTAGGCCAAAGAACAATACTCTTCATGACTGCTGGGGTCCGTGGCGATAATCAAAATTCCCGGTCGATGTTCCCGCAGCATCGCCGCGGCTTTGGGGTAGATCGGTACATGCCAACGTTCCGCAAACAGTCTGCGCCGCGTTTCATCGGTATCACAGCCGGAAACGAGGGTACAATCATTATTGGCGGCCACCGCCCCCGCATGGGTGCAGGGTTTTTCCCGGCGGCCGTCGTCTTCAAGAAGACTGGCAATACGGCCAAGGCCGACAATTGCCACAGGTATCTTATTCATTTATGCTAACCCGTCCCGGTTTTTAGGGCTTTCCCCAAAAAATAAAGTTTCAAGAAAGCCCTTTTACTAAAATAACAGGGCGAACTTCAAGTTTTGTTACCATGCTGTCCGGCAGCCAAAATACACGAAACAAAATTCCAAATCCCGCGAGGCGCAAGGGATTGGAGGGGGCGCAAAGCGCGCCACCGCAGTCCCGCCTGCGGCGGGACGAGGAGGCCGGAGCAGAGCGGAGCCCCGGAAAGCCCGGTTTTTGCGGACACGCAAAAATGCGCCCAAAAACAAACAAAAAAAAGTAAACATCAATCCTCTGATTGTGTCAAAGCTTTTGTTGACATCCCAATAATACATGGTATCATACGATCGATCTAACGATAGTGTTATCCCAGCAGTCCGGGCAGGATTCTTCCACTGCCCGGCAGCCGGATTACCTGGAGGCAGGAGCTTGAATTTATCAATCAAAAAACTTGATCTAAGCCGAATTCCCTTTGCGTCCAGGTTAAATTACCTGGCCTTTGTGGCGGATCGTCCCGGCGATCAATTCGGTGTTGAAGGCGAGGCGCTCTACCTTACCCTTACCTACGGCATGAGCGGCGGTTCAACCAGGTGGGATATTATCAAGGTGGAACCAATCTACGGGGGACAGATTTTGCCGTATACCTACACCGCCACCCCCGGTCTTTTGACCATTGAAACCCTGCGGGGCAATATCGAAATTTGCTTTGAAGGCAGGGACAATGTCCTTTTCAGGACCACGGCGGAGGGGCTTGGTATCCATTTTTCCCTTAACTTTATGCCCCATGAGCTGTTTCTGGACCGCCTGGACGGAACGGTCCATACAAGCCTTAGGGATATGGGGGAATTCCTGTTTGAGAATCCCGGCGGAAAACTGGAGCATAACGGCGGCTGGATCGGCCCCATGATGCGGCCAAAACCCTGTTATGTAAATTACCTCCCCGGCCCCGGCGGCAGGCTGGAGGCGTATATTCACCATGCCCGCTCCTCCGTTAACCGGCCCGGCAGGCTGGCCTCGTTTGATGACTCGGTGGCAAAAACTAGGGAAAATTTTGAGGAATTCTGCCGAATCTACGATTTTGATACGCCGGAAAAATACAGGGAAGCCAAGATGACGGCCATCTACGCGGTCTGGCAGTGTTATGTCACCGTTCCATCGGGGAATTCTTCCGCCGCTGTGATGTACATGATGCGGACCGGCATGCTGGTACGGGCCATGGGATGGCACCCCAGCTATCATGCTATCGCGGCGGCGGGGGATATAGATCAGGCCATAGAGTACCTCTACTCCAATACCCCCTTTATGGACGAATACGGCCAGATCCCCGACGGCCTCAACGACATCTTTACCGATATGCACTGCACCAAGCCGCCCTTCCAGGGTTTCGCCTGGGAGTATCTGGAGAACAAATACGGGCCGGAGAAGATCACAAAGGCCCACTGCGAGAAACTCTACGGACCTATGAAAAAATGGGCCGCGTGGTGGAGGACCTTTAGGGACATAGACGGGAACGGCATCATAGATTATGTCCACGCCGATGAATCCGGCTGGGACGACTCTTCGATATTCAGCAGGGGTATGCCCGTCGAATCCCCCGACAGCATGGCTTTTATGATACTTATGCTGGAGATGCTCTCCAAGATGGCAAGGAAACTCGGCAAAGATGATGAGGCGGATTCTTATATGGCGGACGCCAATAAAATGCTTGAGGACCTTATCAAAATATTTTGGAACGGGGAAAAATTCGTCTGCCGCATGACCGGAACCCATGAGATCGTGGATTTTGAATCTATCGCCATGTACCAGCCTATCATCCTGGGCAAAAGACTCCCCCAGGTGATCATTGATAAGATCGCGGCAAAGCTGGAGAGCCCCGAATTTTTTAATGAAAAAGACGGCGGCCTCTATTCGGAAAGCCGGAAAAGTCCTTATTTTACCATTGGGACGGCCTTTATGATGGGCCGCATGCTGGCGCCGGTACAGTTTATGATGGCCCTGGGCCTGGACAATGCGGGAAAAAGGGATCTTGCCCTGAAAATTGCCGGGGCCTTCTGTGACTGGACTCTGCGGAAAGGGCTTGTGGCAATGGAGATAGAGATTCCCGAAACAAAAGATCCCCTGGCCATAGTGCCGCAGAGTTTTGTTCCGGGCTGCGCGTGGATTTCCTGGAGCGGGGCCATATTCCTTAGCCTCGTGAGGCTGCTTAAAGAAGCGGCGTGATTCAGGTGAGGGTCTTGATCCGGTTCAGGGAGTTTCAAGAAGCGTAAGGAGCTGCGGAATGTTTGGAACCAATAGACAGTTTAACCTGGAACGGTTTTCGTTCAGTATCGAAGGGGCCTTTCTTTCGATTTTTGAAGAAACCGGGGATAACCAACTCTATTTTTCTATTGCCCGGTCGAATACCGGCATGGTGGAGGAGAGGAATCTTATCAAGCTTGTCCCTGTTTTTGAGGACAGGGAACTCCCCTATATTTACGAGGCCGGGGTTGGACTGCTGAAACTTAGCACCCCAAAGGGACATGTGGAATTTACCTACGAAGGGCCGGAGATCATCCGTATCAGGACTGCGGGTATTAAGCTTAGGCTTTACCGGAATCCTAATCTCCATGAGGGGGGCGCCCCCAGGAAGGGGGGACAATTTGAGATTTCCTTCAACCTTTTGGGGCGGCTTCTCTTTGTGCCCCTCAGCGGGACTCTGACCAATACGGCGTCCTGGAATTTCCGGGAAGTCCGCCCCAACCCCTACTATATCGAAATTGAAGGGGAGGCGGCCGTCCATGAATACTACAGTAATACTGTCGCCAAAGATGTGTACGCTCCTTTCGATGACTGTGTAAAGAAGGTGGAGGCGGACTTTGAAAAGTTTTTTAAGAACTACCCCGATGTGCCGATCCAGTACCGGGACATGGCGCGGAAGGCGGCCTGGCTTATCTGGAGTTTCCGGCTGGGGCCCCGGGGCAGCCTGAAGCATACCGTCATCTATATGCACAAGCTTTTTATGAACCGGGCCTTTGGCTGGCACCACTGTTTCCACGCCATGGCGATGAAAAACAACCCCCGGGAAGCCTGGAACATGCTGCTTACCATGTTTGATTATACGGATGAGGCCGGAGCCATGGCGGATAACGTGGACGATCTTAAGCAGTTTGTGTGGAGTTCCAGCAAACCCCCGATCCACGGCTGGGCCCTTGACTATATTTTTAAGAATTTTGACCTAAGCTCCCTTAAAAAAGAGGACTACGAAGAACTCTACGGGAAACTTTCCAAATATGCCGCCTGGTGGCTTAACCATCACGATCACGCCGGAAAGGGGGTTCCCTCCTATTACCATCCCGATGAATCCGGTTACGATGAAGCGACACTGTTCTATAAGGGGCTGCCCGTCCAGTCCCCCGACCTTATAGCTAACCTTGCCCTCCTCTGTGAGGGCTGCGGAAAACTGGCGGCTAAATGCGGCAATACGGGGGAAGCGGAGACATGGCAGCGCAAATCGGAAAAATTGATCAAGTTCCTGGTGGATGATATGTGGGACGGGGAACAATTCACGGCGATTCTTACCGCCACCGGGGAAAAGTACCGTTGCGGTTCCATTGCCTTGCTGCAGCCCATTATCCTTGGAGACCGGCTGCCAAAGACCATCACCGCTGCTATCGCCAGACGCCTTACGGACAGCCGGGAATTCCTTACCGAAATTGGCGCAGCCTCGGAGCATTTGGGAAGCGACAAACAGCGGCTCTTCGGTTTTACCACCGGGCCGGTGGTGGCCCCTACACAGATGCTGCTGGTGATGGGCCTGTGGGACTCAGGCCATAAAGACGAGGCACAGCTTATCGCCGCCAGATACCTTAACGCCCTTCTGGGCAGGGGATTTGCCCTGGGGATACACAACTACCGGAGGGAACCGGTGACGTGGAATCTGCTTAGCGAGGGACCACAGATTCCGCCGGCCATGGCGGTAAGCTTCCCCATGTCCGCCTGGGTGGCGTCCATTTTTATCCTGATGATAAACGCCATCATGGACCGAAGCTGAATTTTACCGCCGCGGCAACGCCGGGTTCCTACTTACCCCCTGCGGCAAGCTGGAGCATTTCCTCATCACCCTTCGGCGTTCTGAAACGCCGCCGGGCCTCCGCCTTTTCCCGTTTCCGGTCGTGGCGGCTGTTCAGCAGGGAGTACATCACCGGGGTTACAAAAAGCGTCATAATGGAACTTACGGTAAGGCCGCCGACAAAGGTTTTACCGATGGGCTGGATGGTGTCCGCCCCGGCGCCAGGGAAGAAGGCGATGGGGAACATCCCCAGGATGGTGGTAAGGCTGGTCATCATAATGGGACGCAGCCGGTTACGGCCGGCCTCCAGGCAGGCTTCCCGGACTTTCATGCCCCGGGCCCGCAGGGTGTTGGTATAGTCCACCAGAACAATGCCGTTATTCACCACCACCCCCACCAGGGCGACGATGCCTACCACGGAGAACATGGACATGGCCTGGCCGGTGAATTTGTAAATCCAGATGACGCCGATAAAAAGCAGCGGTATGGAAAAAAAGATGATCAGGGGGTCCACAAAGGACTCAAACTGGCTTGCCATAAGGCCAAAGACGAGGAACACCGCCGCGGCGATGATAAAGAGGAAACGCCAAAAGTAGGTATTTACCTCCTGGGCCTCTCCCAAATAGCGGACGGAAACCTCTTCCCGGGATACCAGATTCTGTTTTACCGTCTCCTCCAGACGGCGCTGCATGTCGGTGGCGGCGATCCCCGCGGGGAGATCCCCGGTGATCCTGACCACCCGTTCCTGTTTTTCCCGGCGGATAGAGGAAGGCGCCCGGTTTTCCACGATCCGGGCCATGTTGGAAAGGCTGATTCGGGACCCCCCGCGGCTTACCACGAATACGGCATCCAGATTCGGCAGACCCTGGCGGTCGCCGTCCCGGAGCATCAGGTCCACGTTCACAAGCCGGTCCCCCCGGCTCATGGTTGTAACGGTAACGCCGTTCATGGCGCTGCGGACTTCGGCGGCTATGGAAGCCAGGGAAACCCCCAGAGAAGCCGCCCGGTCCCGGTCTATTTCTATCGTAAGCTGGGGCGCCCCTTCATCAATGTTTACTGTGGGGTTTTCGATCTCCGGAAGATGGCGGACCATGATATGCTGTATCTCCTCCGCCGTTTCCATCACCGCGTTGTAATCCCTGGAGCTTACCGCCATTTCCACCGCGGAGGTGTTACCCATGCTGCGGCCCGCCCGGAAAGTTACCTGGGCGCCGGGGATATTATTTACCAGGGGAGTGAGTTTTTTGATGATCGAATCGGGGGTGTCGATCTGTTCAGCCGGCGGAGGGAGGACGATCTGAATGGAACCCTGGTTGTTCCCGCTGCGCCGGGCGGTAAGAATAATATTCTTGTAGCCCTGCACTTCTTTTTTGATAAGTTCCTCAAGCTGGAAGACCACCTTTTCGGTAACATCAATGGCGGTCCCCTGGGGCATGGCAACATTAAGATTTACATTATCATCGGTACGGGTGCGGATATACATATTCATCCCCACCCCGCTAAATTGGAGCAGTGAAAAGACCAGCAGCAGGATTACCAGGCTGACCACAAGAAAGCGGTGGGAGAGACAGTAGTCCAGGGCCCCCCGGTAACGGTTTTCCAGGGCCCGGAAAAACCCTTCCATTCCGTTGTCGATTCCCCGCAGCAGGGGATTACGCAGGGGCTTTTGTTTACGGGTATTCAGTTTAAGAATCGAACCGCAAAGACTGGGCACCAGGGTAATCGCCACCGCCAGGGAACAGATCAGGGAAATAACTACGGTAAAAATAAGATCGCTAAAAAGCTGGCCCATTTCCCGCAGATCGTTTTTATAAATGATGAGGGGGATAAAGACGCAGATGGTGGTAGTGGAACTGGCGATTATGGCCCGGAGCATCTCCCGGCTCCCCAGAATCGCCGCAATATCCGGCTTAGCCCCCCGCTCCCGGTAGGAATGGACATTTTCCAGGATGACAATAGAACCGTCCATGGTCATCCCCAGGCCCATGATAAGGCCGGTCATGGTGAGGAGGTTGAGGGTAAAGCCGAAGACCGCCATGAACATGACGGTAAGGAGAATGGAAATGGGAATCGCCAGGCCGATGATAATGGTCCCCTTGATGTTCCGCAGGAAAAACAGGAGGACCAGCATCGCAAGAAAGGCCCCCTGCAGGGCGTTGGTGTAGACCTGGTTCATGGTAGCCCTGATCATCGTGGTGTTATCGGAAAGAACTTCCAGCGTGATACCCCTGGGAAGCTCCTGGTTGATCTCCGCCAGGGCGCCCCGGACCCGGTCGGCCACCTGAACCTGGTTACTGTCACTTTCGCTGGTCACCTGGATGTAGACTCCGCTCTGGCCGTTCACGTAAACCCGGGCGGCGTTGTCGTTGTAACCCAGGCTCACATCGGCAATATCCTCCAGCCGGACCACCTGGGAACGGTTAGCCTGAACAGCGTTTGAGCCCAGGCTGACGGTCTTTACCACCAGCCGTTTAATCTGGCCCAGGTCCACCAGCTCTTCCTGGGTCATGATCTGGTATTCCCTTTCCCCCCGGCGCAGATTCCCCCCGGACGAAAGGATACTCTGTCCCTTAAGAGCGGTGGAAACATCCGCCAGGGTCAAATTAAAGGCCGCCAGGCGGTTAAGGGAAACGGCAACCTTTACCACCTGCGTAGTACCTCCGGTAACCTCCGCGGAAGCCACCCCGTCGATCCGCTCTATACTGGACTGTATCTCGTCTTCCGCGAAAAGACGGAGCTGATCCGGAGGATAGCTGCCCCGGACCACAAGCCGCATGATAGGCATGGCGCTCATATCAAAACGCCGTACCGTGGGGGTCTCCACCCCGTCGGGCAGGGAATTAACCAGCCGGTTCAGCAGAGTCTGGGCATCGGTTACCGCCTTGTCCATGTCGGTACCATAGGCGTATTCCAGGTTGATAAAACTCGATTCAAACTGGGAATTACTGGTGATGTTGGTAAGCCCCCGGGAGGCGGAAAGGGAACGCTCCAGCCGCTCGGTAACGTTTTTCTCTATATCCGCCGGCCCGGCGCCGGGGAAACGGGTATAGACCGAAAGTACAGGCCGGGCGGTGGAGGGATACAGATCGACCGCTAGATTAGGAACCAGGGTAGCGGCAATGCCCAGGGCAAGGGCATAGAGTACCACGATGGTGACCGGCCGTTTAACCGAATATCCGGCAATGTTCAAGGCAACCCCCTATACTATTCCAACTACCAATCCAACGCCGGCAGGTTTTTAAAGTCCGGGCGCATCCCCGGCCCCATTACCTGGGGCCGGGGGCCGGGCTATCGCTGCAATTCCTCAGCCCGCCTCCGGCGGGCTTCCGGTATTTCCGCTCTATTGGTCAGGTTGGTTAGGACCAAAGGGACTAACCAACCTATTCAAACCACTTCCTATCCACCGGCGACCCATTATATGCGAAGCAGATAATGGGTCGAGCTATCGGAGGAACTCCGATAGCGTCCATCCCTTGCGCGAAGAAAGCAACCGCAGGTTGTTAATTGACTCCTTGTGGCACCGCATAGCGCCAGTGATTCCCCAGATATGAGCAAATGCGGCTTAGCTTTAGCTAAGCCAGTGCGCGCGCGGCACAAGGCGCGGAGCGCCTTGTGCTGGGACAAAAGCCGGCATCCATGCCATTTTTGGGCTTTAGGTTTTTGCGCAGCAAAAACCTAGACATTTATCACAGCCGGCATCCTGCCGGCCAGCGCATACAGGCGAAGGCTGTGAATTGAATAATGTGGCACCGCATAGCGCCACCGGCCCAAATTGAAAAATGCGCCCCGGTTTTAGCTGAGCCCGCAGCAGGCAAGCGCAGCTTGTTTATTTGACAATGCGGCATGGCTTAGCGCCAGAAAATCCCCCAAAATTGGATAATGCGGCCAAGCTTTAGCTTGGCCAGTGCGCACAGTGCGCGCGCGGCACAAGGCGCGGAGCGCCTTGTGCTGGAAAAAAAGCCAAAAACCAAGGGCTGTATATTAACAAATGTGGAACCGCGTAGCGCCTCCGACCCACATTGAAAAATGCGCCCCGGCTGGGGGCAGGGCGGCCGCGGCCCAAACCCCAGGTTTGGGCTGGAACAAAAGCCGGAGACTGTATAGTGTGATACGCATACCCGGTTCCGTATCGAAATAGATTCATTTGGAGGAATGTCATGTTGGAAAATCTTTCACAGCTTGGGGCGCTGCTTATC
>JAIRNB010000029.1 GCA_031258265.1 Treponema sp.
CTTCAGGTGGGCGGGCGCGCCGCGGGGCCGGCTGTGATAAACGCATACGTTTTTGCTTCGCAAAAACGTAAAGCCCAAAAATGGCATGGATGCCATTTTTGGGCAGCGCAAGGGATAGAAGCGGAAATACCGGAGACTTTACCGCAGGTAAAGTCGAGGAATTGAAGCGGATAGCCCGGTTTTTTGCGGCAGCAAAAAATGCGCCCAAAATGAAAATTACCGCTGGTATACCGCTGTACCTTGTTATTCTGAAGACAGGCATGGTAAATTTACCGGGTAATGGGGAGGAAATATGACCGCACAGAATTTCAAAGGGAAATCTCTCCTGACCTGGCTGGATTATACGGCGGAGGAGATCCGGTATCTTTTGGACCTTTCCCGGCAGGTTAAGGAGGAGGCGAAAAGGGGGGAACTCCACCGCCGCTTTACCGGTAAGACCCTGGCCCTGCTCTTTGAAAAACGTTCTACCCGGACCCGTTGCGCCTTCGAGACCGCTTTTGGGGAAGAGGGGGGGCATCCGGTTTTCCTTTCCACCCAGGACATTCACCTGGGGATCAAAGAGTCCCTGGAAGATACCGCCCGTGTGCTGGGGCGCATGTTCAGTGCCATCCAGTTCCGGGGTTTTAAGCAGTCCACGGCGGAAACCCTGGCCGAATATTCCGGCGTACCGGTGTACAACGGCCTTACCGATTCCTTTCACCCCACCCAGGCGCTGGCGGATATTCAAACCCTGGAAGAGAATTTTGGAAACGCCTCGGGGAAAAGGCTCTGTTTTGTCGGGGACGGCCGGAACAACGTGGCCCGGTCCCTGGTGGTTATCTGCGCCAAACTGGGAATCCATTTTACGGTGATATGCCCGCCGGAACTCAACCCGGACCCGGAGATTCTGGCCCTTTGTGAACCCCTGGCCCGGAGTTCGGGGGCGGAAATTCAAATTACCGGGGACCTGGACGCGGTACGGGGCGCCCATGCCCTTTACACCGATGTTTGGGTTTCCATGGGGGAAGAGGCGCGGAAGGAAGAACGGAAACGGCTTCTTGGGCCCTACCAGGTGAACCAGGCCCTGATGGACAGGACCGGCAGAAAGGACAGCGTTTTCATGCACTGTCTTCCGGCTGTCAAGGGGGAGGAAGTTACCGCCGAAGTGCTGGACGGTCCGCAAAGCCGGGCCTGGGACGAGGCGGAGAACCGCAAGCATACGATTAAGGCTATCATGCTTGCCACGCTGGACTGTAAGGCCGCATAGGGGAGCTTCCCTTCCGGTTCCGGGTTTGCAAATTACTTGCGTTGGGGCAGGCCCGTTTGTATAATTAGAGTCTGTTCATAGTGCAGAATAGCGCGGATATATTATGGACCGTCGGCCCCGGGTCCGCGGTTTCCGTAAGAAATTGTGTACGTTTTAGGATAAATTGGTATAAAGCGGGAGTAGTTAGTGTTTGTCCGCAAAGTAACCGGCCTTGCGGACAGGCGCCAGCTAAAACAAAACCAAAGTAAACCAAATGGAAGATTGGAGGATCGCCATGAAAAAATTATTTTTTGTATTAATAGCCGCCGCCGTCTTTCAGATCATTCCCCTTTCCGCGCAGACTGTCCCCACGGACAAGCAGTCGGAATTTTTTTACTACAATGTCCCCATAGAGCGGGTGTATCCCTACCGGAGGGGCTATGTTATCAAATACCGGAAGGGTTCTATAGGCATGGCCACAACATACCTGCCCAGGGAATGGTTTGATGACGCCGCCAGCAAGGGGGAGCTTATCTATCTGGACTATGGTCCTAAATGGCCGTACCTGACGGTTTTCTACAAGCAGGGCCAGTTCAGCCACATCAGGCTCTACGTGCGGAGGGACAGGGGACATGAAAGCTGGGGAAATATTCCCCTGAATGTAAACCTGGATGAGCATTTTGATAACGTTGAAGAAAACTACCGTCTCGAATTTTAGCTTCCCGACGGCCGGGGACCGGGCATGAGCAGGCCGGTTCCCGTTCCCCCGGGCCTGCTCGATTTTATCAGGACCGGCGATAGGTTTCTTGTTGCCGGCCATAAGGAGCCCGACGGGGACTGTGTGGGAAGTTCCCTGGCCCTTTGTTCCGCCCTTAGGCGGCTGGGTAAAGAGGCAATCCCCTGTTCCGCGGGGCCCTTCAAGCGGACCGAAATAAAACCCTTTGAAAACCTGTTCACAAACGCCCCCACTGAACAAGAATGCCGGGGGGCCAGGGCCATTATCGTGGATTGTTCTTCGGCGGAACGGACCGGAGACTTGGAAAGCTATTTAACGGGTCTTCCCCAGGCCCTTATCGACCATCACAGCGCCG
This sequence comes from Treponema sp., assembly GCA_031258265.1. Lineage (GTDB taxonomy): Bacteria > Spirochaetota > Spirochaetia > Treponematales > Breznakiellaceae > JAISFT01. Next base: position 2,317 of record JAIRNB010000029.1, read on the forward strand.
GGATTCATCCGGGAGAGGGGGCCGTCCTCTTTCTTGATCCCGGCGCCCCTTCGGTTACTTTCATGATCCTCGCGCTGATAGAAGCCCTGGGCCTTAGTCCCAGCCGGGGGGAAGCGGAACATCTTTTCTTCGGCCTCTGTACGGATACGGGCTTCTTCCGCCATGTGGATGAGGGGGGGGAGGAAGCTTTTTCCTATGCCTGCCGGCTGATCCGCGCCGGGGCAAGCCCCAAAAAGACCTTTAACGCCATTAACGGGGGTAAAAGTTTTAATTCCCGGATCCTCCTGGGGATTCAGCTTTCCCGGGCGGAGGAATACTTTGGCGGCAAGCTTATCTACACCAGCGAGGAATACGAGGAAACCCGGCGTTTCGGCCTGGAAGGCAGGGACTCCGACAGCCTCTACCAGATCCTCCTGGCCGCGGTAAATGTAGAGGCAATCGTGGTAGTAAGGCAGGAGACGCCGGAGAAGTGTACCGTGGGACTCCGCTCCCGGGACCATGTAGATGTGGCGGCGGTGGCGGCGGACTTCGGCGGCGGGGGCCATAAAAACGCCGCCGGTTTTGCCGCCAATACCCGGATTGCCGAATTAAAACCAAAGATCATCGCCCGCTTCGAAAAGATATTCTAAGGAAGTCCTCCCCGAATTCCACTGGTTTCCGGGGCTTTTGAAACTCCAAAATATTACGCTTGTCATATTTCCCCTCGGTAAAACTGTACTTTTACCCCTTTAGTCCGATATTCCAAAAAAATGGAGGAGTAAAAGTATGCCGGACCTTAGCAGCCTTAATGTACTGTACCAGGGGTATCAAAACGGAGATCTTGGCAAACGGGATCTTGAGGGGAAAATATTCAAGGTAATCCTGGATAATCTTAAGGATTTTCACCTTTTTAACGGGGATGAAGAGGAGGGTATCGACTACCTTTGCTGGCTTTACCCCCGGTTAAGCCGCGCCATTCACAACTACCGGGACAGCGGGGCCCCCTTTTCTGTCTACATCAGCGCCCTGGTCCGCTGTTCCATAAAGGAATACCAGAGCCGCCAAATGGATCACCATATTACCGAATACGCCGCTTGGAGCGCCCATGCCGTGGATTTTGAAGTCCGCAGCCCGGACAGCGAATACCTGGAAGAAGAAGAAAAACCTGTCCCGCTTCCTGAACCACCTCCCCTTAAATCCCGGCAGCTTCTGCTGCTTATTTTACGATCCTATTTTTTTCTTTCGGAAGATTTTGTCGAAAGGGCCGCCCCCTTTACGGGGATAGAAAAAGAAAAACTTCTGGAGATGATAAAAAAACTGCGGGACCGCCGAAGCCAAAAGGAAGAAAATATCCGCCTGTTCCAGGAACGGATCACCACCCAGTTTTACCGCTGCCTGGCCTGGGAAAAAAAGCTTAAATACCTGCTGCCCGAAAGCGCCCGTTACAGAAAAATTCAGGAGCAGTTGGAACGGGCGCGGAAACGGCTGGAGAAAATGCGCCGGCGGTTCACCGGAATTAAGCTTGACGCGACTCATAAGCAAATCGCCGAGGTGACGGGGATTTCTGCGGGTACGGTATCTTCCGGCCTTCACAGGATAAAGACCTATTGGCAGGCAAACCAAAACAGCCGGCAGGAAGGGGTGGAGAAAATAAAATAGAGTTGTTCAAAAACTTCAGTTTTTGAACAACAACCGCTTAAAAATAACAAAAAAACACGGATTTTGTTAAAAATCCGTGTTTTTTTGGGAGACTTGTGAAAGAACCAACCGGGTTCTTGAACAAGTCAAATGGCGGCGCCAGGCGCCGTTTTTAAGCCCCCCTGGCCGGCCGCCGAAGAAACATGGCAAAGGCAATGTAGAGGGGAATACCCGAGGCGATCCAGGACAGGGGATTCGCCATGCAGATTCCGGTAAAGCCGAAACGGGGGACCAGGAAGAAGGCGGTAATAACGCTCATCGCCGTTTCCAGGACGCTGCAAATGGTGGGGGAAATATTTTTTCCCATACCCTGCATGGCGCTGCGGAAGATCAGCATGAGGGCCAGGAAGGAGAGGGCGGCCCCGATGTACCGGATATACTTTACGGACAGGGCCACCGCCTCCGGGGAGTCCCTGAGAAACAGTGAAGGCAGAAGGGAGCCTGAAGAAAAATTGACCAGGGCCATGAGGGCGCAGAAACCTATGGAAATAAGGGAAGCCTGACGGATACCGGAGTATATCCGTTTCATTTTAGCGGCGCCGTAATTCTGGGCGGTGAAGACCGAAACCGACATGCTAAGGGCAAAAAGGGGCAGCATATTAAGCTGCCGGATTCTCTGGCCCGCCGCCACCGCCGCTATGGAAAGGGCCCCCAGGCCGTTCATGGCCCCCTGTACCAGGATATTGCCGGTTTCCACAATGGAACGCTGGACCCCCATGGAAAGGCCCAGGGGAAGGAGAATCTTTAGCTCCGGGAAGAATTTCGAGGAGAAATTCCGGAATAGATCCCGGGAGGGCAGCAGTTCCGGGTAACGGCGGATAATATGGACGGCGCAGAGAACTGCGGTACAAATATTGGCAACCAGGGTAGCGATGGCCGCCCCGGCTACCCCCCAGCGGAAGATCAGAATAAAAACATAATCCAGGACAATATTCACCAGGGATGCGGCCGTCTGAAAGTAAAGGGGCGTCCGCGAATCCCCCAGGGAACGGATGCAGTTGGACAACAGGAAATCTACCAGGGCAATGCCTATGCCTCCTATAAGGATAAACATATAGGAAGCCGCCTCATCCCTAATTTCCGCCGGAGTGTTAAGCAGATCCAGCGCCGGCCGTACTAGGGGCAGAAACAGGGCCAACAGCAGGAGGGCCGCCGCGGCGCAGAGGAACAGGCCCGTGGTAAAACTAAGACGCAGGGCGCCGGCGTCCCCGGCGCCGAAACGCTGGGCCAGAACAATAGAAAAACCCGCCGTCAGGCCTATGGTAAAACCGAAGACAAAGGAAAGGAGGGGAGTAGTACAGCCGATGGCCGCCAGCGAGTTAGGCCCCAGGGTCTGCCCGACGATAATGGCATCCGCCATGGAGTAAAAAAGGCGAAAAAAATCCCCCGCCATGACGGGCAGGGTAAACAAAAGGAGGACTTTCCCCGGAAAGCCCTCCATCATGGATTTTGCGGAAATAATCCAACCCCTTTACCGTGTCTGTTCTTTCAGAAACCCCTTAACCCGCCTTGGTAAAATCCCAGGGTTCATAGATCTTCGGCACATCCCCCAAAAGCCGTTTGGTATAGTCCGACTTGGGATGGAGTATCGCTTCGTCCGCCGTCCCCTGCTCCACGATTACCCCATGCTCCATGATATACACCGTATCGGAAATATAATACGCCAAACCTATGTCGTGGGTGATAAACACGATGGTCATATCCACTTCGTCCCGCAGCTTTAGGAGCATGTCCAGGATCGTCGCCCGGGAACAGGCGTCTATCATCGACGTGGGCTCATCGGCGATCAACAACTTGGGCTTTAACATAAATATCCGCGCTATCATCAGCCGCTGCATCTGCCCCCCGGAAAGTTCAAAGGGGTACTTGTTGGACAGTTCCTCAAACTTCAAATTCACAAACCGGCAGGCGTCCTTCATCCGTTCAAACTTCTCTTTTTTGCTTAATGCCCCCCCGCCCTGGAGCCGTCCGTTTTGCAAACGGATACAGTCCATTAATACCTCGTCTACCTTGTTAAAAATATTGTAAGTGGAAAAGGGGTCCTGGAATATGGCCTGGATATTCTGCCAGTATAAACGCCGCTTGCTTTGGCTGGATATGTCCCGCTTCTTCCCCTCAAAGATAATCTCCCCGGCCGTCGGACTAAGAAGCCCCAGCACCATCTTCGCCAATGTGGTCTTGCCGCTCCCGCTCTCCCCCACTATCGAGATGATCTCCCCCCGGCGGAACGCAAAGTTCACCTTGTTCACCGCCACGGTCTTGTTCTTCCCCGTCCCAAATTCCCGGCACAGGTCTTTACCGGTTAAAAATACTTCACCGGGCTTTTTCCCGCCGCCCATTACCGTATCGCCCATCACCTTTCCTCCCCCACGGTTTCTACACCGGCTATTTCTTCATCCACAAAGGTATGGGAGATCAGGGGGAACTTCTTAGCATTCTCCTCCTGTACCTTGTACAGTTCCCGCAGGGTTTCCTCCCCCAGCCGGCAGCGGTAACTCCTTCCCGGCCCCGCAGCCTTGTCCTCCAGGGTCCCCCCGCACACGTTCAGGTACTGACAGCGTTCGGAAAAACGGCAGCCCTCCGGCCGGACCTTCAAATTAGGCGGCGCACCCGGTATGGCCTGCAGCACATGGCCCCTCGTCCCCTCCTCCGGCACGATAATCGAGTTCATCAGCCCCTTGGAATAGGGCATCAGGGGGTCAAACACCATCTCCTTAGCGCTCCCCCGTTCCACTATCTCCGCGGCGTACATCACCATGATGTCATCGGTGACGTTAAACAACAGGGGCAGCTCATGGGTAATAAACAGCATGGACCGCACAAAGCCCTTCTCCATTAAATCGTGGAGCAGCTTTATCACGATCTTCTGCGAAGACACGTCCAACGCGGAAGAGGGCTCGTCGGCTATCAGCACCTTGGGACTCAGGATCGTCGATATGGCGATAACCGTCCGCTGCTTCATCCCCCCGGACAGTTCCACCGCGTACTGGTCCAGCACCTTGGAAGGGAGGTTAAGAATATTAAAACGTTCCTCCGCCAGATCCCGCATCTCCTTTTTCGACAGGGTGGAATTATGGGCTTTTAGCACATCCTCGATAAAGCGCATGATCTTCCGGGTGGGGTTCAGGGCGTTCATCGCCGCCTGGGGAATATAGGCAATATCGGTCCCCAGCACGGTCTGCCGGATAACATCGGGGCTAAGGGATGTAATCTCCTTCCCGTCGATAGTGATACTGCCCCCCTGGTAGTACAGGGGCGGGAAGTAGTAGCCCATGACGCTCATGGCCAGGGTGGACTTCCCGCAGCCGGATTCCCCGGCTATCCCCATGGACTTCCCGTCCTCCAGGGAAAAAGAAACATCGTCCACCGAACAGATCTTCTCGTTCATCCTGGTCTTGTAGTAGGTAGTTAAATTCTTTACTTCCAGCATAACAGCCATATCTAACCTCTACTCCGGGCGGCAAAACCGCCGTCCCGTTCTATCGAATATGAAGGCGAAGCGTTCATACTAGCTCCTTATCTGGGGGTTGAAGATCTGATCCAGGCCGGAGTTAATCAGATTAAGGGAGAAGGTGATGAGGGCTATCATCAATACCACCGGAAGAAAGGCCCACCAGGCCCCCACCGGCAGGGCGCTAAAGTCCATGGCCCAGTGCATCATAAGCCCCAGGCTTGCCACATTTTGGGGCCCCAGCCCCAGCATGGAAAGGCTTGCCTCCGAGAGAATCCCCGAAGCGACTTGCAGGATAAAGGCCATCATCACATAAGAACCCAGGTAGGGCAGTACGTCCCGGACGATGATCCGGGGCATACTGTGGCCTGAAAGTTTGGAGAGGTTCACATGGTCCCGGTTCCGCAGGCTTGTGGTCTGGGCCCGGACGGACCGGGCGGTCCAGGGCCAGGAGGTGATGCCGATAACCACGGCGGTGGTAAGAAAATTCCGGGAATTGATGCTCACCGACACCAACACCAAAATCACAAACGAGGGAATAACGATAAAAATATTCGTTACCGTGGAAAGCAGGTTGTCCACCATGCCCCCGGAATATCCGGCCACCAGGCCAATCGTAAGGCCGATGATAGTGGCAATGGTCCCGGCAATGAGGCCGATAAGTAAACTGGTCCGGGTGGCGGCCACCAGTTCCGCCAATGTATCCCGGCCAAAGTTATCGGTCCCCAATACGTGCAGCACCTTGGGGGTCTCCTTCACCACCGCGGAAAGCCCAAACTGGGCCATAATATCATCGGCCACGGCCTGCTCCTCCGCACTCATCCCCTCCTCTTCCCGCGCCTCCCCCCCCATAAATTCCAGGAGGTTGGGCCGTTCAAAAAGCCCCCCTTCCATGGACAGGGGATCGGTACGGTTAAAAATGGGGAAGAAGACCACCATAAGGAGAACCAGGGAGAGAACAGTAAAACCAAAGCGGAATTTACCAGACTTAAAAGCGGTGCCAAGCAGGTGTCCCATTTAAGCTTCCTCCTGCTGGGTCAGCCTGATCCGGGGATCGATGATCCCGCAGATAATATCTACCAGGAAGTTGGCCGCCAGCACCGTGATCGTAACAACCAGGGTACAGCCTGATATGAGGGGAAAATCCTGGGAACTGATCCCCAGGAGCATGGTAGTTCCAATTCCCGGATAGCTAAAGACAATCTCCGCAATCAAATTTCCCCCCACCATGGTCCCCAGGGAAAGGGCCAGGCCGGTTATCTGGGGAAGCATGGCGTTACGGAACACATACCAGACGATTCTGGAATCCTTTATACCTAAAAGCCGGCTGTACTTAACGTAGTCGGCATTGAGTTCGTAAATTGACATTTCCCGCATACCCAGGGACTGGCCGCCAATGGCCACCAGCACCATGGTAAGGAAGGGCAGGCGGTAATGGTTCAGCACCGAAAAGATAAAGGCGGGGTTCTTCCAGTTAATAAGCATGTCGAAGGCGTAACCCAGCCGTCCGGGGAACAGGTGAAAGGTATTGGCCAGGAAATGTACCAGCACGATCCCCAGGCCAAAGGCGGGGATGGCGGCGACAAAGAGGAAGAAGGGGAAAAAAACCTTGTCAAAAATACCCTTACGGTAGGCCGCCAGGGCCCCCAGGGAATTACCCAGGAACCAGCCGGTAATAATGGCGGGAATTTGAAGCCGCAGGGTCCAGGGAAGGGCGGTGGCGATGATCTCCGAAACTTCCCGGGGGTATTGATTGAAGGACTTCCCCATATCCCCCTGGAGGAGCTTGCCGATATAAATAAAAAACTGCTGCCAGATTGGTTTGTCCAGGCCGAATTCCACCATGTAGGCATCGTAGATCCGCTTAATCGCCTGGGCGTCGGTCATACCCGTGGTGGCGTTGGCCACCAGGCTTGCTACGGGGTTCCCGGGGATAAGCCGGGGGAGCAGGAAATTAAGCAGCACCGCCACAAAAAACGTTACCGCGTACCAGCCAAATTTCTTCCCCAGATATTTCCAATATCCGCTCATTACCGCCTCTTCTTGCTTGAAATTTAAAAAAGGCGGCTCCGGCCGGAGCCGCCCGAAAAACAACCTTACTTGTTTCTGATGTTGTAAAGGCCCTTGATCCCGTAACCGTCAATACAGAGGGTCGGGGGGACCCCTGAACCGTCGTTCATCTTGGGATAGCCAGTCCATACGGTCTCGTTCACCGTGTGGAATACGCCGGGGCGGTACATTAAACCCGCAACCGGTATTTCCTGGAGGAAGATGATGTTGAGCCGGGTCCAGAGCTGCTTAAGCTTGGCGGCATCGGTTTCGGTGGCAATCTGGGTGATAATATCGGTAGCTTCCTTATTAATCCAGCGGCCGTTGTTCCCGATAGGATTGGGGGTCCCTTCCGGGGGAAGGTCCGCGCTGCTCAGGGCTGCGTATGCCCGGTTCCAGGGGCTGGCAATCCCCACGCCGCCGGGGCTGTTCATGATGATGTCAAAGGTGGCGTTCTGCAGATCCTGGGTCCACACGGTGGCGATGGGGAAGTAGGTCTGAATATCAATGCCAATCTGCTTACCCGCCTGGGCCACCACTTCCAGGGAGGCGTTCCAGTCGGACCAGCCCTGGGGACATTCGGCCCGGAGGCCGGAAAGCTTAACCCCGCCCTTGGCGCGGATGCCGTCGGAACCCTTGACCCAGCCGGCATCGTCCAGAAGCTTATTAGCCGCGGCTATGGCTTCCTGCAGGTTTCCGCTCCACTGATAAGGTTTAAGGGCGTTAACATCGATCAGGGCCTGTTCCGCCGGGGTGGGGAGCATCAGAGAGGCCACCATGGGGGCGGTATAGCCGGACATGGCGTTCTTCCCGATGGTGTCGTAGTCCAGGGCCATGGCAATGGCCCTGCGGACCGCCGGATCGGCAAGGCGGGGATCCTTGGTATTAAAGATGATCATGGGGATAACCCCGGGGAAGTAGTAAGGGGCCTGGGGAATGAAGGTGGAAACATTCACGTTGAACATGGTCCAGACCGAGGAGATAAACTGCTGGGAAATATCGACTTCCGCCGCCCGGAAAGCCGCGTCGCCGGTGGCGTTATCCTTGTAGATGGCATGGGCCACGTACTTGGCGGGGGGAAGTTTGCCGTAACGGGACACACCCCAGTAGGTATCCACCCGCTGGAGAACCGCCTTAGTCTCATCGGAAATATAGGGCCGGTAGGGGCCGGTGCCGGATTGGGTTTCGATCTGGCTATCCCCGGTCATATTAGTCCACTGACCCAGGGCGGTGGGGGTGTTCCCGATCTTCGCCACCACCTTGTCCATCTCCGCTTTCTGGGTAATATACAGGGCGCTGATGGAAGTTTCGATCTGTTTAGGATTGAAACTTGAGGGATTCCCCTGGATCACCACCGTATAGTCCCCCTGGGCGGTAACCGAGTTGATATACGACCACCATGCGGAAGCGCCGGTGGCGTAGGTCTTCTGGAGCTGATAGGAATTAACCACATCGGCGCTGGTCATGGGCTTACCGTCCCAGAATTTAACGTTCCGGTTAAGCTGGATCGTCAGGGTTTGCCCGTTCCAGGCATAAGAGTCCGCCAACTGGGGTTTCAGCGTACCGGTCAAAAGGTCGTAGACAAAGAGGGTTTCGTAGATAAGCTGGCGGGACAGACCCGCATTGGGGGTAATACCAAAGGCGTTACCACCCACATTATAGGGATTCCAACTGTTTACTTTGTCCCAGAGGATTCCGTTGAAATACAGGGTTTCCTTCCGGGGGAGACTGCCGGGTACAGCGGCAGCAGGACTAGCGGACGCCCCCCCCCCAGCAGATTCCGTGCCACCCTGCCCCCTGGCAAAGACAATTCCGGCGGCCATTACCAAGATTAGCATTACAAGGCCAATCCTTCTCGCTAGTTTCATTGCTTTCCTCCAACGATCATGATTTAAGGGTAACTAAACCCTACATAAATAATCATAGTATAATATGATCATAGGACTGTCAAATTTTTTAGGCCAAATGCCGAGTTTCTATGGGCGCATCCGGCATCTACCCTGTAGATGCCGGACCGGGCTTTCCGGGGCTCCGCGGGTCCCTTACCCGCTCCGGCCTCCTCGCCCCGCCTTCAGCGGGGCTGCGGTGGCCCCTTCGGGCCCCTCCAATCCCTTGCGCGATAAAAGCAAGCGTAGCTTGTTAATTTAACCAATGTGGCTACGCATAGCGCCTCCGTATGCCCCCAAATTGAAAAATGCGCCTCCGCTTTAGCGAAGGCAGTGCGCGCGCGGCCCAAACCGCAGGTTTGGGCTGGGAACAAAAGCCGGCATCCATGCCATTTTTGGGCTTTCCGTTTTTGCTTCGCAAAAACGTATGCATTTATCACAGCCGGCCCCGCGGCGCGCCCGCCCGCCTGAAGACGGGCTTGCATTTGGCCGGGATAAATACAGTTACCCTGCGCCGGGCGGGTGTTACATTTTTTCCTTAACGCGCCCTTACCAGGGCAATTACTTCGCCCCTGCCGGCCAGCGCATGCAGCCGAAGGCTGTACATTGAATAATGCGGCGCCGCGTTGCGGCTGGTGCATCAGCCCCTTCGGGGCTGTGCAGTAAGGAAATTTATTGCACGACGCCGCGTTGCGGCTGGTGCATCAAGCCCTTCGGGCTTGTGCAGTAAGGAACTTGATTGCACGATGCCGCTCCGCGGTGGATTTCTTCATTGAGGCTGTTCCAAAAACTTCAGTTTTAGAACAGCTTCTCTGAATTCAATTTCCGGCCCTTTTTAGGGCCCTTGGATACACCGGGAAATACTATGCTCAGCTACCGTCACGGCTTTCACGCGGGAAATCAGGCGGATGTGCTTAAACACGGGATTCTCCTTTCCTGCCTGGATTACCTTGCCAAAAAACCGAAACCCTTTCTGTATGCCGATACCCATGCCGGGGCCGGTTCCTACCGCCTGGATCAGGGTTTCGCCGCCCTAAACCGGGAGTGGGCCCGGGGTATCGGCCGGTTCCTCCCCGCCGCGGAGGGGAAAGACAGCAGTATTATGATTTCCCGCTACCTGGAGACCGTGGGAAAATTTTACAGCCGCTCCCAGGTTTATGCCGGTTCCCCCCTCCTGGCGGCGGAACTGCTGAGGCCCCAGGACCGGGCCTGCTGCTTTGAGATGCACCCCGCGGACTTTACCGCCCTAAGCGCCTGTCTTAGCGGGGACCGGCGTTTCCGGGTCCGGAAAGAAGACGGCCTTGGGGGGCTGAAATCCCTCCTGCCCCCCAAATCCCGCCGGGCTCTTATCTTTATCGACCCTTCCTATGAACTAAAAGAAGATTACCGCCGGCTTATTTCCGCCCTGGAGGAGGCCCTGCGCCGCTTTCCGGGGGGAACATACGTCATCTGGTACCCCCTGCTCCGGGAAACGGAGATTGGGGGCGGCCCTGAATACGGGGAAACCCTTCTTGGCCTGTACCGGGGAAGGAGAAGCCGGACGGAACTGTTCTTTGGACAGCCCGGCGGACAAGGCCGGCTGTACGGCTGCGGACTGGTTCTTTTTAACCCGCCCTGGACCTTAAAGGCGGAGCTTGAGGAGAGTCTTCCGCTCCTGGCGGAGAAATTGGGAACGGGG
>JAIRNB010000057.1 GCA_031258265.1 Treponema sp.
TGATCCGTCCGAGAGGCCGCCCTCTGACTGCCGGGGGGGACAAGTACCCGGTAATTCCAAATTTGGAAAAAATATTGGTTCAGCCTAAAAGCTGTGAGTTTCCGGGAAACAGATTGCTACCATTCCTTCACAAAGTATTTGCCTTCCGGCCTGATAATATTAAAGGTGTCGCCCGACGGCACAACTACGAAAAAACCGTTTCCCAGGGCGCGATGCTTTACCGAATCACTGACAACGACTCCGGCGACGGCTCCCAAATATTTCCGGGCATCCCCGTGAAGGTCCGCATAGCGGCGCATCTTTTCCATGCGTTTTACATGGTTCGTTATGTCTTTTACGGAGGGGGTGGCTTTAATTTCGACAACCATAACTTTGTCGCCGTTTTGGAGGAACACGTCGACTTCCACAAAGATATTGTTTTTTTGGTCGGTGATTTTAAGGTCGCGGCTGGCTATCTCGAAGACGAAGCCCAGGGCTTTGAACTTGTCCAAAAGGTTGGGGACGACCATGTGTTCCACCATGTCGCCGAATCGGTTGGTCAATTCTCCGACCCTTTTGTCGGTTTCTTTCATCTGCCTGCCGGTTTCTTTGATCTGCCGGTCGGTTGCCTCTATATGCTTCCTGGTTTCCCGGAACTGTTCTCTGGTCTCCTGGAACATTTTCCAGACCTTCTCAAAGGTAGGGGGATCATTGGGGTCTATGGCGAAGTCCTGGGTTGTTTCCATTGTCGGTCTCCTATGGCAAATATACTGTATTTTCGCCATTTCTGTAAGCGGTGGAAGCTTATCTATGACAAATGTCATAGATTAACGGGTAAAATATAAAAGAAAGGGAACAAAACATAACGGTGAAGACACCATGGGCGAATGTGGCACAGCGCGGATGCCGGCCTCCAGGGGGGTAGCGGAGAAGACCGGAGGGGCAAACCAGGGTAAACCTTGGTTTACCCTGAGGGTTTGACACGAGGACTTCGCAGCGAGGGGGGACCGGGATGAATAGCCGTGGGCTGTATTGGAGGCAGAGTCCCGGCTTTTGGAACCTGTGGCCCCCCCTTAAAACAGGCTTACCTGCCCTTTTCTTTTTACCTGTCCCTTTTTATAATCGATGTTTCTATATGTTCCATACGGTATATTCCATTCGGTGATTTTTATATGCTGATTCTTGGGGGGCGCTATGAAGAAAGCAATCGTATTTCTTGCGGTGGTAATGATAAGCGGCGGATTAATTGCCGCCTGTGTTACTAATCCCCTTACCGGTAAAAGCACGATGGCCTTGGTGGGTAAGGCGGAGCTTTTTTCTTCGTCATTCCAGCAGTACGATGAATTTCTTGCGGAACACCAGGTCCTTAGCGGTACCGCCGAGGCTTTCCTGGTGGAGCGGGTGGGAATAAGAATCCGGGAGGCGGCGGAAAAGTGGCTTATCTCCGAGGGGGCGGGGACTTATCTGGCGGATTACCGCTGGGAGTACAAACTGGTCCGGGATGATCAGGTAAACGCCTGGTGTATGCCTGGGGGCAAGATCGTGGTGTATACGGGGATTCTGCCGTTTACCCAGAGCGAGGCGGGGCTGGCCACGGTCATGGGTCACGAGGTTTCCCATGCCCTCCTTAACCACGGGCAGCAGCGGATGAGCGCCGCCATGCTGCAACAGTTTGGGGCCGCGGGCCTGACTTTGCTTACCGGCAACCGGAGTCAGGAAAGCCAGGCCCTGGCGATGACTCTCTACGGCGCGGGGTCCGAGCTTTTCGGCATCCTGCCTTTCAGCCGGAATCATGAAAGCGAGGCCGACAGGATCGGCCTTATCCTTATGGCTATCGCGGGTTACAACCCGGAGGAGGCGGTGCCGTTTTGGGAACGGATGAGCGCGGCCGGTGGGGGCGCTGTGCCGGAGTTCCTCTCCACCCATCCGTCGGACGCCACCCGTATCCGGGATCTGCGGCGGGAAATGCCGGGGGCAAAGATAAAGGCCGCCGAATTCGGAATCGTATTCTAAACGGGGATCACTATTGCTGAAATTTCTTCATACCGCGGATTTACACCTGGGTAAGACTTTTTATGAGCTGCCCCTGATTGAAGATCAAAGCTATGCGCTGGATCAGATCGCGGAGATATTGCGTGATCCTTCCTACCGGGCCCTTGTTATCGCCGGGGATGTCTATGACCGTTCCGTTCCCTCCCCGGAGGCGGTGCGGCTTTTCGGTTCCTTCCTTGCCAGGCTTAAATCCCAAAATCCCAGCCTGGAACTGCTTATTATCCCCGGAAACCACGATTCCCCCGCCCGCCTGGGTTTTGGACGGGAACTCTTTGCGGAATTGGGAATCCACCTGGCCGGGGAAGCCGAAGGGTCCTTTGAACCGGTGATACTACGGGCCTTACCCAAGGGCAAGGGAGAGTTCAAGGGTAAGGGAGAGCCCAAGGGTAAGGGAGAAATGGAAAACATGGCGGGGAACGAAGGCTGCGCCTTTTTCCTTCTCCCCTTCCTGAACCCCGGCAGCCTGAGCGGTGGAACGGAAGACGATTCCCCGGAACCGGAGCTTCTGCGTTCCCAGGCCCAGCTTGCATCGGAGGCGGCCAGGCGGCTGGAACAGGGCCGGCGGCGCTGGGCGGACCGGGGGATCCCCTACGCGGTGCTGGCCGCCCACCTTTTTGCCGGCGGCGGCAGGGAATCCGAATCCGAGCGGATCTTCCTGGGGGGCGCGGAGAAGGTGGACATGGGTCTCTTTGGGGCCTTCGATTATGTGGCCCTGGGGCACCTGCACCGCTGCCAGCGGGCGGGACAAAACGGCTGGTATTCGGGAAGCCCCCTGGCCTATTCCTTTGACGAGGCGGGTTCGGAAAAGTTTGTCCTTTCGGTAGAAATTGGGGTTACGGATTCAGACGGAGTTACAGATTCAGGCGGCGGGGAGGCCGAAGCCCCTGAACATAACGGAAAAACGCGGGTAAGGCCCCTCCCCATAAAGCCCCTGCACCGGGTAAGCCGTCTTTCCGGCCCCTTTGAACGTTTCAATCATCCTTCCCCCCAGGATACTGAACTCCTGGAAGCGGCGGAAGATTATATCGAGTTCAGCCTTAGCGATTCTTCCCTTACGGAGAATGCCCTGCCCCTCCTCCAGGCGCGCTACCCCCGGCTCCTCTCGGTCCGGCAGGATTCGGCCCGCCGGGGACTAGGGAGCGGCCGGCCGGAACTCCCGGTTGCGCCGGGGGGGCCCCGGGATACCGCCGCGGATTTTGAGGAATTCCTTATCAGCCTTTACGGCCAGGCCGATCCGGGAAAACTAAAACTGTTCCGGGAACTCCTTAGCCAGGCGGAAGCGGAGGAGCGGGAAGTTCCGCAGTCAGTCCCGGAAGGAAAATCCCCATGAGACCTGTACGGCTGATCATGGAAAATTTCGGCCCCTTCGCCGGTAAGGCGGAACTGGATTTTTCCAAACTGGAAGATATTTTCCTCGTTACCGGCAAGACCGGTTCGGGAAAGACGACGATCTTTGACGCCCTTTGCTTTGCCCTCTACGGGGAGGTCCCCGGTTCCCGTTCCGCCTATGCCGCCCGCTTAAAAAGCGATCATACCGGGGAAGATGCGGAATGTATGGTAAGCCTGGAATTCTCCCTGGGCAAAAACCAGGGCGGCAGGACCTACACGGTGGAGCGGCGGCCCAGGCAGGAAATAAAAAGGAAACGGGGCGGCGGCGTTACGGTCAAAGATGAAACAGTAATACTATGGGAAAACAGCAATGGAAAAAAAAGCGTCCTGGGCAATAAAAAGGGGGAAGTAAACCAGAGGCTCCTGTCGCTTATCGGCCTGGAAGCCAGGGAATTTTTTAAGATCGTCCTCCTGCCCCAGGGTGAATTCGCCGAATTCCTGCGGCAAAATACCAATGAACGGCAAAAGGTACTGGGAAAACTATTCCCCATCGAGGAAGCCCGGCGCGTCAAAGAACTGGCGGCAAAAAAGGCGCTGGAAGCGGACGCCGGTCTGGAGGAGGCCCTGCGGGCCCTGGAATTACTGCGGGAGAGGGCCGGGGAAGAGCTCTACGAGGAGGCCCACGAAAGGGCCCGGCAGGTCTTTGAGGGGGCCAGGGAAAAATTAAAAACCCTGGGGGAAACGGAGATCTACCTTGCCGGGCTCCTCTCCCTTAGACAGCGGGAGGCGGATTCCCTGGAACTCCTTAACAGGGCCCAGGGGGAGGGCCGGCGTATTGCCGAAGAAGAAAGCGGCATTGTGGAAAAGGGAATACGCCTGGACCGGTCCCGGAACGCCCGGCCCCTGGGAGAATTCCTGCGATCCCGGAAGGAGGCGCTGAAGGCCAGGGAAGAAAGCGCCGCGGCATTACTGCGGGCCGGGGAGGATCGAACAGGGGCCGAAAAGATTCTGGGGGAAGCGGAAAGCAGGGAAAAGGAAGCCGGGCAGCGGGAAAGGGAACTTATTGGCCTGCGGGAGCGGCGGCCCGCCCTGCTGGAACTGCGGGAGGAGGAAGCGGAGCTTCAGAAAGAACTGCGGGACCTGGGGGAAACAAAGATCCGTTCCCTGGAACTGGCCCGGCAGCAGGACAAGCTGCGGGAGGACCTGGCCGGGGAAAAAGAAAATATCGAAGGGGCGGAGAATCTGGCCGCCGAAGGGCCGGCCCTGGAGACCCTGCTGGATGAAAAACGAGGCCGGTTTGAATTTTACAAGAAACTCCGGGGCCTGGCGGAACGGAAAGAGGCGCTGGAAAGGGAACGGAAAAGTTCCCTGGATTTAATTGACAGCCTGGAAAAGGAAGAACAGGACCGGGAGTCCCGGATTCCCCTTATGGCCGATGAACTGCGCTTTCTAAAAGAGGAACAGGGCCGGGAGGAAAGGGCGGACATGGCGGCCTTTCTTGCCCGGAACCTGGCGGAGGGGGAAGCCTGCCCTGTCTGCGGTTCCATGGAGCATCCCCGTCCCGCCCCGGCCCGGGATCGGCAATTCGGCCTGGAAGAACGGATTAAGGGGATGGAGAAGACCCTGGGGGATCTGGAAAAACTCCAGGCCGGGGCAAAGGCGGAACTCCAGGCAAAAAAAGCGGAAAGGGCGCGGATCGCCGAAGAACTGCGGCGTTTGGAACAGGAAGCCGCCCTGGCCGGAAAAGAGGGGGGAATGTCAAACGCGGAATTCCCGGCCCCCTCCCCGGATAGCCCGGCCCTGCCGGGGACCGCCGAAATTGACAAGACAATCAGCGGCCTGGCGGGGGAACTCAACGGCCTCCTCTCCAAACAGTCAAAGCTTAGGGAAGCGGCCAGGGATATACAGAAATTCTACCAGCGGAGGACGGCGATTCAGGACTCCCTGAATGAAACAGGGCGGCTCCTGGCGGCGGCCCTGGAACGGGAAAAATATCTGGAAGCCCAGGCGGCGGCAAAGACGGAACGCCGCCGGAAGTTTTTCGCCGCACTGCCCGAAACGGTATATCCGGCAAAGACCGGGGGAAAGGGAAACGCGGCGGAAATTCTTGCGGCCCTGGACAGGGCCATGGCGGATTTAGTACAATTCCTGGCCAGGCAGCGGGAGGAGCGGGAAGAGGCGGGCCGATCCCTGGCCAGGGCCCAGGCGGCGGAACAGGGGGCCCTGCAAAACCGGGATCAGGCCCGGACAAGGCTGCGGGAAGTGGAGGCCCTCCTGGAACGGGAACTGGCCGCATCCCCCTTTGCCTCTTTCCGGGAAGCAGAGGAAAGCCTTTTGGATCAGGACGGGGAAAGGGAACTGGAAAAGGATATCCGGGAGTGGGGGGAGGAGAAGGCCAGGATAGAATCGTCAATAACGCTGCATCAGAAAAACCTGGAGGAGATCCGGGCCAGGCTGGGGACATTAAAACTACCGGAGGAGCTTTCCGGCCCCCTCCCCGGCCTTGGGGAAACGGAAAAACTTATGGACTCCCTAAAATCCCGGCGGGAACAGGCGGAGGAAGAACGGGACCGGGCCTTTGCCAGACTGCGGGACCTGGAACGGGACAAGGATGAACTGGAGGCGGCCCGGCGGCGTTACGAAGATCAAAGCTCCCGGGCGGGGGAATGGCGGGCCCTGGCGGACGATCTGGCGGGGAAGAACCCCCAGAAACAGCCCTTCGATTCCTGGCTCCTGGGCTCCTACCTGGCGGAAATCGCCGGATATGCCACAAGCCGGCTGGAGAAGATGAGCGAGTACCGCTATTCCCTGCTCCTGGACAGCCAGCGCCAGCCGGGACAGCGGGGATACGCGGGCCTTGACCTTACCGTCTTCGACGCCCACACCGGGAAAAACCGGCCCTGCGCCACCCTGTCCGGGGGAGAAAGCTTCCTGGCCTCCATCAGTCTGGCCCTGGGGCTGGCGGACTCCATCCAGGCCCGCTCCGGGGGCCTAAAGCTGGACGCGGTGTTTATCGACGAAGGATTTGGCAGCCTTGACGAGGAAACCCTGGACAAGGCCATGCTCATCCTTGATGAGCTGCGGGATCACCGGATGGTGGGCCTTATCTCCCATGTGGGGGAAATGCGTTCCCGGATTCCCTGCAGAGTAGAAGTAGTAAAAACCGCCGTAGGTTCCAAAATTCTTAACGCCCGGTAATCGTAAGTAAGGGGGGGCACATAGATTCCGGAAGCCGGAGGCACGGCAGCCCAGACACGGCTGTTCATCCCGGCCCCCCCACGCTGCGAAGTCCTCGTGGCAAACCCTCAGGGTAAACCAGGGTTTACCCGGGTTTACCCCTGCGGTCTTCTCCGCTACCCCCTCTTGGGGAACCACGGCGCCGGTCTGCGGTATGCAAAAATTTTGGGAAAGCCTCCAAGGCTATACAAAGGATAGGTTATGAAGGACAAGACAGACGGTATAACTCTGATGGAGAGCAGCCCGGTGGCGGTAAGTATTCTCAGGCTGTCGATTCCCATGATGCTCGGCTCAATAGCCCAAATGGTATACAATATGACCGATACTTTCTTTATCGGCCAAACCGGCGATCCGAATATGGTGGCCGGCGTATCACTCACCATGCCGCTGTTTATGTTCTCCCAGGGCCTGGGCAATATTTTTGCTGTGGGCGCGTCAAGCTATATCTCCCGGATGCTGGGAGCAAAACGCCTTGATGAGGCGAAACATACCAGCGCGGTATCATTCTATGTAACCATCGCCCTGGGACTCGCGGTAACACTCCTCCTGGTATTATTCAGAACTCCTATCCTGCATATAGTGGGAACCAGTGATATTACCTTTCGTTACGCCAGCGATTACTTCACCATCATTTCCACGTTCATTGCCTTTGCCATGGTAAATATTGCCCTCGGCGGCCAAATCCGTTCCGAAGGGGCCAGCGCGAAGGCAACGGTGGGAATGATGATCGGCATTGTGGTAAATATTATCCTGGACCCCCTTTTCATCCTTGCCTTAAATTTGGGTGTTGCCGGCGCGGCCTGGGCCACGGTTATCGGACTTATCGCATCGACCGTTTACTATGTACAGTATTTCCTCCGGGGTAATTCTATTCTGTCCATAAAACCGGCCGACTTTAAACCCAACGCGGCGATGTTCAAAGAGGTTTTAAAAATCGGCGTCCCGTCGGCGGTTTCCAATTTTGTGATGACTCTGGCAATGATTATCACCAATGTCATGGCCGCCGGTTACGGCGATTTTGTGGTAGCCGGAAGCGGTGTCAATGGCCGTATAACTTCCGTCAGCTTCATGCTTGTTCTAGCCATTGCCTTTGGCTATC
>JAIRNB010000063.1 GCA_031258265.1 Treponema sp.
CATGGGTTTTAAGCCCCAATACGTTTCCCCAGGGCTTCCGCATGGGGAGGGTTCAGAAGAATTTCACTCCAGTTCACCCGCATGCCCTCTTTTTCCATAGCCTTCATCACGTTAAAAAGGGCCCGGCCGGAAAAAAGACCGGATTTCTTCACAAAGGCGGCGCTCCGTTTCCCCCCCAGGCCGCTCCCGGCGGAAAGAACCTTAGCCAGGGCCTCGGGAAGCTTCCCGGAAAAATAACCGGTGGACTCCGCCGCCACAGCGATATACTCATAACCGGGGAGCCGCATACCGTCTTCGGTCCAGGCGTTAATCAGATCCACCCGGTGCCCCATGGATTCCATCCCCTTTGCCAGGGAAGCGGCATAATCGGGAATTCCCCCCCGCTGCCGCGAAACACACACCACAGCAATTCTCATAAACATTCCCCGCTATAACTCAAGTCTGTTCTTAATGCAGACACCCTATAAACGCCGGTTTTTAAACCCGCCTAGCCTTTCTGCCTATGCCTATTTTGCCTATGCCTGTTTGTACATCAGATCAACGCCCGGTTCCTTAACCAGCAGCACAGAACATTTGGCGTTCACCATGATCTCCCGGTGGCTGTGGCTGATAATGTCCCGGGGACTCCGGTCCCGTTCCCAGCCCCCCAGGATAATAAGATCCGCCTTCTTGTCATCCGCCACGGTAAGAATCTCGGTATACACCGCGCCCCGGCGGATCTCCCGTTCAATCCTGACCCCCTTGGCCCGGGCAAGCTCCTCCACAAAGGAAAGGTAACGTTCCCCGTTGGCGGTAAGGCTCTTTTCGTATTCCTGACTTTCTTCCTGGATAAAGATTTTGCTCAAGGTAAGCTGGCGGATAGTAGCCGTATCCACCACATAGACCGCGGTCATCCTGCAGCGGTAGGCTTTGGCCATGATAATGGCGTACTTAGCCGCCAGAATCGAAGCGTCCGAACCGGTAACAACGGCAACGATGTGGGAGATAATAGGCTTTGTCATTCAGCGCCGGCCTTCCTCTTGAGTAATTTACTGGTAAAAAACGAATCCCGGTCCCGCTCCTCCAGGGCCGCCTCTATATAGGCCTTCGTCTCCCTGGCGCTGGGGATAACCATCTTTTCCAGGGCATTCACGCGCCGCTGGGTCTTCCGCAGCTCCCGGGCAAGCCGCCAGGCGATGGTTCGTACCGCCGCAAGCTCCGTACAGATCTTGAGCAGCTGAAAGAATTCTAGCACGGTTTCATCACATTCGGCAAACGAATTCGCCGGAGAGTACTTCAATTCCGCCCCCGGCAGGCGAATATCCAGCCCCGGCAGAGTCATCCCCGCGGCGTTCACCCGTTTTTCCTCCAGCTCAAAACGGTAGTGAATATCCCGGGCCAGCCGGTCCGCCCGTTCCCGGCCCACCGCAATAAGCATCCGCTTCAAAGCGGGATACGCCGTAGCCGTCCTGGCGTCCAGGTCCCGCTCCAGGAATTTTACCTGCTCCACCTGCTGCATCAGCTCCATCACCAGAAGTTCCCGCTTCTGTTCCAGGAGATCATAACCCTCCTCCGCGGTGGCAAGCCGCTCCTTCACGCGGATAAGGTTACTCTTTGTCGGGGCCACCGGTTCCCGGGCCATACTCCCCCTCGTTCTTTTACTTTAACAAAAAACGCCCCTTTTTAACAGACCCGCCGCCCTTTTTATAGGGAGGGGGAAGCCTCCCCCTGCCTCCATAGTCCTCGCGGCCGCTCGGCGGGCGGCCGCTCCGGTCTATTCCGGCACCCCCTCTCCGGTCCGTTGCCAGAGTCCGCGCAGACCGGAACCGGAAAGAACGCCAAGGTTCCCAGCCGCCCTTAAGCAATGCGGTTTTGATGTGCTGGTGTTGGAGGCGGACGAAAACTAACCCGATTCCTGCTTTGTGGAGGGTCATCACCCGCCGGAGGGCTATTATCACCAGCCCCGCGGGGGGAAAGGCTGTAAGCGATTGTTTTGCGGAATTGGGTATCGGGATCACGGAAAGTCAGGCGTCCGGCTCGTCGGATATCGGTAATGTGGATTATATCTGTCCCGCTTTTCATCCCATGATGAGCATAGGACAGGCCCTGTTCTGCCACACGGCGGAATTTGGCCAGGCGATGACCGGCGCGGGGGTCCACAAGGCCATTGTGGATTCGGCAAAACTGCTGCTCAGTCTGATATTCAAATTATACGGGGACCCCGCGGTCCTGGCGGAACTGCAAAGGCAGCACCGGGAATACCGGGGGAAAGATACTTCCCCTTAAAAACAACAAAACCGCGGATTTTGTTAGGAATCCACGGTTTTTGGAAAACAGATTGGGGTCTCTTGGCTCCCACAGTTTAGCTTCTCTTTACTTTAACAATGCTGCCGACTTCCCCTTCACTTAACCGCGTAATGGCCGCTATAGCCTTAATGTCCATCCCATGTTCAGCCATTTGAAAGATTATCTCCCGGCGGCCTTCTTGGCGGCCATTTTCCCGGCCTTCCTGGCGGCCCTCCTCCCGGCCTTCCTCCCGGCCCTCTTTCCAGGCTCCCTGTATCCGCGAATGTTCGTCCCTCTGCGCCTTTAAGCGCGCCTCATAGATCATCCGGTTCGCCTCGTCTTCACTCATCACCTGCAGCTTACAATACGCTTCATTTATCATCGCGTTCTTTTCCGCTACCATTTTTATCTCCTCCTCCCCCTCCGCCCTCAAAAACCTCAGCCAGTCCAGCAGCTCCCCCTCCCCTTCCCCCGCCAGCTTCGCCAAATTCAGTACATGTATCTCCATCAACTCATTAAACGGAAAATGTTCCTCCGTCTCCAGCATCCGGTACACCGTATGACAGCGCCCGGTTTCCGGAATAAAATCATAGTCCGTTATAATAATTGATATGGCCTGTTTGAGATCGGTGTAATACCCACCCATCCCTATCTGCTCGGTTATCATGTTTGACAGGTAGTAGCTTATCCGCGACCTCATCTCTGGTACGGCGGAAATTTGTATCTCGATGTCTATGGATTTCCCTTTGGCAGTACGGACCTTTACATCCAGAATTTCCAGCTTATCCCCGCCAAACTCCCGCTTAAGCTGGGGGTCCACGATGGTTAGTTCAACCAATTCCTCAGCGGCCAAGCCGGGCAGGACGGCTTTTAGGAAACCGGCCAGGATATGCTTGCTGCGCTGGTCGCCAAA
>JAIRNB010000090.1 GCA_031258265.1 Treponema sp.
CCTACGGGCAGGATGTATACTTCCGGGGCCTTATCGAGTTTACCAACCACTGCAAAAATAACTGTTACTACTGCGGTATCCGGGGGGACAATTCCAGGGTGGAACGCTACCGCCTCTCCCTGGAGGAAATTCTAAACTCCTGCCGGATGGGGGATCTCCTGGGCTACCGGACCTTTGTACTCCAGGGCGGGGAAGACCCCTGGTTTACCGATGATCTGATTGTCGAACTCGTTACCGCCATCCGCCGGGCATACCCCGGCCACGCAATCACCCTTTCCATCGGGGAACGAAGCCGGGAAAGCTATGAACGTTTTTTCCGCGCCGGGGCAAACCGTTATCTTCTCCGCCACGAGACCGCCAACGAAGACCACTACCGGAAACTCCACCCCAAAACCATGAGCCTCCGGGAGCGGAAGCAGTGCCTGTTTAAACTCAGGGACATCGGCTACCAGGAGGGGGCGGGTTTCATGGTGGGAACCCCCTTCCAAACCCCGGAAAACCTGCTGGAGGACCTCCGGTTCCTCCAGGAATTGAAGCCCCACATGGTGGGTATCGGCCCCTTCATCCCCCAGGCGGACACCCCCTTTGGGAACTACCCCCAGGGCGGTTTCCGGCAGACCCTGCGGATGGTGGCCCTTACCCGGCTCCTCCTCCCCCTGGCCCTGATTCCCGCCACCACCGCCCTGGGCACAATCTCCCCGCTGGGCCGGGAAAAGGGCCTAATGGCGGGGGCCAATGTCGTTATGCCCAACCTTTCCCCCAAGGATGTGCGAAAACTCTACGCCCTCTACGACAACAAGATCTGCACCGGCGACGAGGCCGCCGAGTGCCGCCTCTGCATGGAAGGCCGGATTCGTCATTTTGGGTTTATCCCCAACATGGCCAGGGGGGATTATTCAGGCTGGAGAACCGGGGACTTTGGCTCACCGGCATAGGGGGACCCCTTTCCCGGCCGCCTGCCGCCCTTGCCGCATCGTGGGACTTATTTGCTCAACGCGCAAAGAGCGCGTTGAGCCGCGCAAGGGATTGGAGGGGCGCGCCGGACTCGAAGGGGCGGCGCGTTCCCGGAGCGAAGCGCAGGGAATGGAGCGTGGCAACGGTAGTTGCCTTAGCGGAACCCCGAAAAGCCCGGTCCCCGCCCTTGCAAAGACAAGGGCGGGGATGCGCCCAAAATAGAAAACCGGAATTCCCTTTGATTAGGAAAAAATAGGAAAACAATGATGGGTAGTGTTATGCGTCCTGTTCCTTTCTCCCGGCTTGTGGCCTGGCCCGCTTCCGCCTTTTTGGGCTGTGGGGAATGGGAGTTTTACCGTCCCCGCCGGGGTCTGCCTTTTCTGGGTTCTTCCCTGGGGTCCCTTATTGGTCCGGCGGCGGGGCCCCATACCCAGCTTGCCCAGAATATCGCCGCTTCCTATCTGGCGGGGGGCCGTTTTATCGAGTTGAAAACCGTTCAGACTCTGGATGGGGAGGAGCTGGCCGCCCGGATTCCCCGGCCCTGCATCAGCGCCATTGATGAGGGCTACAATGTGGAGTGGTCTACGGAACTCCGGGTGGGGGAGGCGCTGGATGAGTACGTTAAGGCCTGGTTCCTCCTCCATGTTCTGGCCGAAGAATTTGGCCTGTACCCGCCGGGCCAGGAGACGGCGGATTTCATGTTCAGCATGAGTGTGGGTTACTCCCTGGAGGGGATTCAATCTAAGAAAATCGACGGCTTTATCGAGGGTCTGAAGAACGCCGAGGATCTTCCGGTCTGGGAGGCTTGCTACAACTACCTCCGCGCCCACGCCGGGGATTTTAATCGTTTTGACCGCCCCGCCCTGGACAGGATTTCCCCCCGCGTTTCCCCGGTGATAACCCTTTCCACCCTCCACGGCTGTCCCCGGGAGGAGATCGAGGGGATTGCCCGGTATCTTCTGGAAGAAAAAAAGCTCCACGTTTATGTGAAGTGTAATCCCACCCTCCTGGGTTATGAGGGGGCCCGCCGGATCCTGGATGATCTGGGTTACAGTTACGTTTCCTTTGACGACCGGCACTTTAAGGAGGACCTGCAGTTTGACGAGGCGGTGGAGATGCTGGGCCGCCTGGCTTCCCTGGCGTCGTCGGCGGGGCGCTGCTTCGGGGTGAAGATGACCAACACCCTGCCGGTGGACGGCGGCCTCCTGGAGGGGGAGGAGATGTATATGTCGGGCCGCGGCCTCTTTCCCCTGGCCATTGGGGCGGCGGCCCTTTTGGCGGGGGCCTTTGGGGGGGATCTCCCCGTCTCCTATTCCGGGGGGGCCGATTTCTTTAACCTGCAGGAGATTCTTGAGACCGGCATACGGCCGGTGACTATGGCCACTACCCTGCTGAAGCCCGGCGGCTATGGACGGCTGCGGCAGATGGCGGAGATTCCCGTTCCCCCGGCCCGGCGTATTGATACGGAGGCCCTGGAGAACCTGGCCCTCCGGGCCGCCGCGGGGCTTGGGGTCTTTTTCCGGTACCGGAAATCCTACCGGATGGACGGCTTCCCCCCCTACCTTAACCGGGAAACCCGCCAGGGGGCCTATTACCCGCCCTACCTTAGCCGGAAATCCTCTATTCCCCTTTCCCTCCCCCTTCCCCTGTGGGACTGCGCCGTCTCCCCCTGTTCCGCTGAGGGGGGCTGCCCCCTGGGTCAGGATATACCCCGGTATCTGGAAGCCCTGGCGGCGGGGGATTACGGGGGGGCCCTGGGGATCATCACCGCCGATAACCCCGCCCCCTCTATCACCGGGGCGATCTGCGATCATCCCTGCCAGAGCCGCTGTACCCGGCTGGATTATGAGGACCCCCTGGGGATTCGGGATGCCAAGGCCTTGGCCGCTTCCAAGGCCCAGGCTGAATTTACCGCCGCCCTGCGGCCCTCTCCCCTGAAAACGGCGAAAGGGGCCGCGGTGGCGGGGGCGGGGCCTGCCGGTATCGCAGCCGCGGTGTTCCTGCGCCGCGCGGGAGTCCCCGTGACGGTCTATGAAAAGCGGGAAAAACCCTACGGCATGGTGCAATACCTGATCCCCGGTTTTAGAATCCCCGGTGATCTTATAGACCGGGACTATGAGCTGGCCCTGAAGACCGGGGTGGAATTCCGCTTTGGCGTTGAACTGGGGGCGGATCTTTCCCTGGAGGCCCTGCGGAGGGATTACGCCTATACGATCCTGGCCCTGGGGGCCTGGGAGGCCGGTCCCTCCCCTGTGGCCGAAGGGGGGGAGGGGATCACCGGCGCCCTGCGTTTCCTGGAGGAGGCCCGCCGGGATTCCCGGCGGCCTGTTTCGGCCCTTCCGGCCCTGGGGAAAAGGGTGGCCGTCATCGGCGGGGGGGATGTGGCTATGGACTGCGCCCGCCTGGCCCTGCGGCAGCCGGGGGTGGAGGAAGTGACCCTGGTGTACCGCCGGACCAGGGATTTTATGCCCGCCCAGGGGGAAGAACTGGCTTTGGCCCTGGGGGAAGGGGTAGGGCTTCTGGAACTCCACGCCCCCATTTCCTGGGGGCGGGGGATTCTCCGCTGCGAGATCACCCGGATGGAAGATTCCCCGGCGGAGGCGGCGGATGCGGCGGAAGCGGCGGTGGATGCAGCGGAAGCGGCCCCCTCCCCCGGAACTTCCCGGACCGGGGGAGGGGGCCGCCGGGGCTTCCGGGGGACCGGCCGCTTTGTGGAACTCCCCTTTGATACGGTTATCGGCGCCACCGGCGCCAGGGTGGACGGGGCCTTTTACGGCAGGCTGGGGCTTTCCCTGGATCCGGGGGGGCTTCCCCTCCTCGGCCCCGCCCACGAGAGTTCCATCCCCGGCGTCTATGTGGCCGGAGACGGCAGGGCGGGGCCGGCCACGGTGGCCCGGGCCATCGCCGACGCCAAGCGGGCCGCGGGGGACATTTTGGGGAAACTGGGCCTGGAGACGGGCTTCAGCGGGGGCCCGTCTCCAGGCCTGGCGGCCTTGGGAACGGCGGTCCAGGAAATGGCGGCCCTGGCCTTCCGGGGGGACCGGAAGCGGAGCTTCCTTCTGCCGGGGAGCCGGGGCGGGGAAGAGGCGGCCCGCTGCCTTTCCTGCCGGGAGATCTGCGAAATCTGCTGCGATGTCTGCCCCAATCGGGCCAATGTGGGTTTGAGCGCGGGGCCGGAGGGCCGCCAGGTAATACATATTGATTCCCTTTGTAACGAATGTGGGAACTGCGGTGTTTTTTGTCCCCATGGGGGCCTTCCCTACCGGGACAAGTTTACCTTTTTTAGCCTGCCGGAGGATTTTGACGGCAGCGCCAATCCTGGGTTCCTTCCCCTGGGGGAGGGCCGTTTCCGCCTGCGGCTGGACGGCCGTTTGCTGGACTGGGGACCCGGTGAAAAACCCGGTTCTCCCGCCCTGGGCCGGGCCATAGGCATTGCGGAGAGGGCGCTGAAAAAATACGGCCCTTTGATTTGATAGGGGGAAAACATGCTCCTGATACACAACGGCACGGTAATTACCCGGGATTCCGGGCGGCCCCTCATCGAAGACGGGGCGGTCCTGGTCCGGGGGAACAGGATTCTCCGGGTGGGGAAAAGCGCCGAACTGGAGGCCCTCCTCGCCGGGGAAAAATCCAGCTCCGGTTCTAAGGCCGGCCCCGTCCCTGGTCCCGGCAACCCTGGTTCCGGCGGGAATCCCAAGCCCGGCGGAAATTCCGGCCCTGTCCCTGGTCCCGGCGGAGGCCCCGCCCCGGCTTTGGAGCGGATCGACGCCGCCGGCCGCCTGTTGATGCCCGGCTATATCAATACCCATACTCACTGCTATAGTACCTTCGCCCGGGGGATGCCGGGGAACGGCCGGCCGGCTACCACCTTTGGGGAAGTGCTGCGGGGCCTGTGGTGGCGATTGGACCGCCGGCTTGATCTGGAGGATGTTTACTAC
This sequence comes from Treponema sp., assembly GCA_031258265.1. Lineage (GTDB taxonomy): Bacteria > Spirochaetota > Spirochaetia > Treponematales > Breznakiellaceae > JAISFT01. The sequence continues at coordinate 4,893 of JAIRNB010000090.1, forward strand.
AGCGCGGTATGCCCCATGATCGATTCGATCCGTTCAGGGGTTACTTCGATCGTCGATCACCACGCCGGCCCTTCGGCAATTTCGGGGAGCCTGGACCGGATCGCCGCCGCCGCCGCCCTTCTGGGACTCCGGGTAAATCTCTGTTACGAGGTCTCCGACCGGGACGGGGAGGAAACCGCCCTGGAGGGGATTCGGGAAAACGCCGCCTTTGCCGCCCGCTGCGCCGCGGCAAAGGACGGCATGCTGGGGGCCCTCTTTGGCCTCCACGCGCAGATGACTCTGGGGGACAGGACCCTGGACCGCTGTATCCAGGCGGCGGCGGAAACGGGGGCCGGTTTTCATGTCCACGCCGCCGAGGGACTGGAGGATGTCTTTGACGCCCTGGCCCGTTACGGCATGAGGGCGGTGGAACGGCTTTACAGGCGGGGCATCCTTTCACCCAAGACCCTGGCGGTACACTGCGTCCATGTTACCGCCGAGGAGATAGAGATGCTGCGGGAAAGCGGGGCCGCGGTGATCCACAACCCCCAGTCCAACATGGGTAACGCCGTGGGAACCTCCCCGGCGCCGCTGCTTTTGAAACAGGGGGTCCTCGTGGGCCTGGGGACCGACGGCTACACGGCGGACATGACGGAGAGCTTCAAAACCGCATCGCTTCTCCACAAACACGAGGCGGGGCTCCCCTCGGCGGCCTGGGCGGAACCGCCGCGGATGTTCTTTGAAAACAACCGGACGATCATGAACCGCCTTACCGGGGAGGAAACGGGAATTTTGAAGGAAGGGGCTTTGGCGGATATCATTATCGTTGACTACCGCGCCCCCAGCCCCCTTAGCGCCGCCAATATCGATTCCCATCTCCTTTTTGGGGTAGCCGGCCGCCAGACCGATACGGTGATCATCAACGGCCGGGTAGTGATGCGGCGGCGGGAATTGCCGGGGATCGATGAGGAGGCCCTGCTTGCCCATTCCCGGGAACGAGCCCGGATGCTCTGGGAGCGGATTTGAATTTTTGCGCAGGATTTGAAAAATGAGATGGGATGAGATGAAAGGAAACGCCTGATGGAAGGAAACACCCCGGACCGGAGGGTCCGTAAGACTCAGGACCGGATCAGGAAAACCCTGATCGGCCTGCTTTTGGAAAAGGACCTTACCGATATTACGATCAGCGAGCTTGCCGGCGCGGCGGATATTAACCGGGGGACTTTCTACCTCCACTACCGGGACATCCAGGATGTTTTTTCCCAGATCGAAGATGAACTGGTGGGGGAATTCTCCCAGTATATCACCACCTACAAGAGTCATTCCGGCCTTCTGCGTATGCCTACCCTGGGGGAACTGATCCGCTATATCAGCATGAACGAGAAAATCTGCCGGGCCCTGCTCCGTTCCAGGGATTCAACTTTTATTGCCCGGATCATTGAACTGAGCCGGCCCGGTTCAAAGCAGGAGTTCCGCCAGTATTACCGGCGCTGGGACGGCGAAGTCTGCGACTATTATTTTGATTTTGTCTGCCATGGCAGTATCGCTATTCTGCGGCGCTGGCTGGAATCGGGGATGAAGGAAAGCGTGGAACAGATAAGCCTGGCGATGGACAAGATGATCACCAATTGCATCGAAAATATTAAATAGGGTTGTTCAAATTGGGGGCATACGGTATGCACAAGCCGCAACGCCACAATAAATTTCCTTACTGCACAGCCCTGAAAGGGCTGATGCGCCCAAATCCATAAGTTCAATCGTGTCTGAATCTGAATACCAGCCGGGTTATCAAACAGGCCCAATGAGGTTTTGATGAACTGTGATGTGCTTATCGTGGGCGCGGGGCCCGCGGGGATTTTTACCGCCCTGGAATTGATTCGCCGGGGAACGAAGAAAAGGATTCTGATTATCGAAAAGGGGAAGCCCGTGGAAAAACGGGTCTGTCCCAAGATCGAAACCAGGAAATGTATGAACTGCCGGCCCTTCTGCCATATCACCACCGGTTTTTCCGGGGCCGGGGCCTTTTCCGACGGTAAGCTTTCTTTAAGCTGCGATGTGGGGGGGGATCTGCCGGACCTTATTGGCCGCCAGGCCTCCCAGGACCTGATCGATTACACCGATTCGGTGTACCTGGAATTTGGGGCGGTGCAGACTGTCGAGGGGCTGGGCCGCTTCGAGGAAACCAAGGACATACGCCGCCGGGCTATCAAGGCGGGACTCCGGTTGGTGGACTGCCCGATCCGCCACCTGGGGACGGAAAAGGCCCAGGAACTCTACCGCAGTATCCAGCAGTACCTCCTGGAACAGGGGGTAGAGATTCTTTTTGAAACCGAATGTACCGGTCTTATTCTGGAACAGAATGTCTGCCGGGGAATCCAGGCCCGCCCGGTGGGAAAAGACGATCACTTTGAGGTCTTTTCTTCCTCCACCATTGTGGCCGCGGGCCGGCGGGGGGCGGAATGGCTGGAGGGAATTTGCCGCCAGTACGATGTCCTCCACGAGGCGGGGGTGGTGGACATCGGCGTCCGGGTGGAGACCCGGAACGAGGTGATGGAAGAGGTGAACAGGACCCTTTACGAAAGCAAACTTATCGGCTACCCCCGGCCCTTTAAGGACAAGGTCCGCACCTTCTGTCAAAATCCGGGGGGCTTTGTCAGCCAGGAAAACTACGACAATGCCCTGGCGGTGGTGAACGGTCATTCTTACAAGGAGACCAAATCGGCCAACACCAACCTGGCGATCCTCTGTTCCCATAAGTTCAGCGAGCCCTTTAACCAGCCTATTTCCTACGCCCAAAAAATCGGGGAACTGACTAACATGCTGGGAAACGGCCATATCCTGGTGCAGCGTTACGGGGATATTCTGGACGGCAAGCGGACCTGGCAGGAGGAACTGGACCGGAGCAATGTCCGGCCCACCCTTAGCGATGCGGTGGCCGGGGACATCACCTCCGCCATGCCCTACCGTACCATGATCAACATTATCAACTTTATCGAAGCCCTGGACGCCGTGGTCCCCGGTTTCGCCGCCGCGGAAACCCTGCTTTACTCCCCGGAACTCAAATTCTACTCCAACCGGATCAAACTGGACGAAAGGCTGGAAACCAATATCTCCGGCCTCCACTGTCTGGGGGATTCCTCCGGCTGGACCAGGGGCCTCATGATGGCCAGCGCCATGGGAGCCCTCATGGGGCGGATTCTTTCCTGAACATGAACCGGCCAGCGAAAAAACTCAAGAAAAACAGAGAACAGACTACCGCTTACGATTACACCATGTGTAATAGCATTGTTTCTTAGATTTGCAATAATGAGCAATCAGTATCGTTAGAACCAAAAATTTCCTATTCTGCTTAATAGCTGTAGATCCGCTTTAGGCATATTTCCCCTCAATTTGTTCTTTCTGGGTTTGGAACCATGCCGGAGCGTCGAACTCTTCCCCGACGATATCCGCTTCATTTTTTAGGAGTACCGCTTCCCGTTTTAAGGCGCTTATTCTATTCTGCTTTTCCTCTACTTTTTCATCTGGGGTGAGCTTGGATATTCGCCTAGTCTCTTTTTCCTCCGCCATTTCTTCTCTCTGGGCCTTATTCAAATTTTCTTCTAAAATCCCATTTTTAGGAATTGTTTTTCCGAGTATTTCTATTTTTTTCTTTTCCCATACTTGGTTTTTTACCCAATATTCGGTGTTTCTCCAGTCGTTTATTTTTTCCCCGGTTGACAGTAGCTTCTTATGATCGCCAAGAGTATTTAATATCGTTTGGAGATCACTGCCTTCCTGGTCTTCTACGAGTTCCTGATTTGGGCCACAATAAAAGACGGCGTTTTCAGTATACAAATCTTCCTCTGTTTTTGTTTCTTTGATATCCGGGTTTAAGGATAATATAGAGTTTATTTTATTTTTTGTCTCTTCCGGATCAATTGTGGGGGCTGAAATACTGACGACTATTTTATAACCATCGATGATTTCTATATTTTTAGTTTTCATCTTCAAACTCCTTGTCTCTACTCTATCTCAAAAACATACAAATAAATATATAACCGACATTAATAAATTCTCCTATAGCGAAAATCTAATAGGTAATCCCGGTCCAGTACGACATGGTGGCCATTCTAGTTTCGTTGGCGGTGCGGACTATCGAAAGCGTATCAAATTTAATACCGCTTCCACCCGTTGACGTTGCACTACTTTTGGCGGGATGGGTAACAGTCCCTTGGTTTGCGTTTGTAAAAACACCCCCGCTCCGGTTCGGCAGTGACGTTTCATTCTCTGTTGTTCCGTATGCCACCCGGAACCATCCTGTAATTCTTTGTAATGCATCCTCGGTAAACTCCCCTATCGACATTCCGTCATAGGAAATGGCGATTAATACGTTATGCCGTACCAATAGGACAGCGTAGCCATGCGGGTCTCGTTGGCAAATCGAAGCGGCCCGGCGTTTCCGGCTTCTGGCAATCCAAATATGTTTCCTCTAAATCCGATGTTTCCCGCGCCGTGCTGCACCGGCAAAGACGGCGTAGGGTTTCCGATGGAGTTGTAATTATAAATGCCAACCCTGAAATTCTGCATGGAGTCCGGGATATGCTCCCCAA
>JAIRNB010000095.1 GCA_031258265.1 Treponema sp.
CAACCTGCGGTTGTTTGTTCTTGGCCTGCGCCAAGGATGGAAGCGGAAATACTTTTACCCGCAGGGTAAAAGATTGAAGCGGACAGCCTGGTCCCGCCGCGGAGCGGCGGGAGGCGCCCATAATAGTATCCGTCTACAAACAAACGGTTATGAGCCCTGGGTTTCCCTGTTCCCACGGTAGTACAGCAGGGTTACTACGATGCCGGCGCTGAGGAGGACGATGTTCAGCATGAAGGGGAAGGCCCGGTTATAGCCTGAGAGAATCCCCCCGATCCAGCCGAAGGGGGAGGTGGCGAACATGATGATCATGTGCTGAATGGCCATTACCCTGGCCCGCTCCGCCCGGTTTACATGGAGGGCCACCAGGGATTCGGCCAGCATAAGGAGGGTCCCGGAGCCGAAGGCGTCGAAGCAGAGGGAAACGGCGAGGATTCCGTAACGGATAAGTCCCTCCGGGGGGGCGGAGACCAGGAGGCTTTGTCCCGCGATGTATGCGGCAAAACCAAAGAGCAGCGGGGTTCTTAGGGTAAAGCGGGAAAGCCGGGGAACCACGAGGAACAGAAAGGCAATGGCCAGCACGGAACGGAACATGGGGAACAGGGGCAGGAGGGGATCGGGGACCAGGAGTTTCCTGCTGACGATGACCTGCCAAAAGGTGGTGTTCACCATTTGAACGGCCCCCACCAGGGCGGCGATGACCAGGGAAAAGACGGTCCCCTTGGAACTGCCGATGATCTTAAACACCCCGCCGTAACCGGCTAAAAGGCTAAAGATACTTTGGCCCCTGGTCGCCTCCCGCCGTATCATTCCGGTGCGGGTTTCCCTGGAAAAACGGTAGAGCAGGAATATTTTTACCGTCATTATGATAAAAGCGTTGATGTAGAGAATCCTGATCGCCGGAACCAGGGTGAGTCTGGAGACGAGGATCGAAGAAATGGGGGCAAACAGGGCGGAAAGCTGGCCGCAGACGATGACCAGGGAGTAGATTTTGGTTATTTCCTCTTTTTCCGCGTCTTCCACCAAAAGACAGTCCCAGGAATTCTGCGTTACCTTGAGGACTCCGTTAAAAAGGGCCGCCGCCAGGAAAAACCAGAAATTTTGGGCCCGCATCCAGATAAGGCAGGGGATACTCCAGGCGATAAAATCGAAGACCGCGGTGGTTTTGCGCCTTCCCATTTTGTCGGTGATTACCCCGCCTAAAAGGCCGAAGATCACCTGTACCATCATGCAGACGGAGGCGATAAAGCCCACGTCCACATCTTTGAGCCCCAGGGCCAGCATGTAAACCGAAGCGTAGGGGAGGCAGAGATTCATCGAAAGACCCCAGAGGGGTTCGGTATATACGCAGGCCCGGGGATTCCCCCGCAGTCCCACCAGGGTTGATACCAGGAGATTTTTTGCCATATTGATTGATTATCCGGGGGATCAGACCGTTAAATTTTAGATCCCCGTTCCCCTTCTAATTCCCCAAGAACCGCTTCCAGAGCCCCTCGCAGGGCTTCCAGTTGTTCCCGGTTGTAGTCGCCCCCCTTAAGGGAAGCCTCCGCCCCGGCGGCGGCAGCCCGGAGTTTTTCCGCGCCGATAAGGGCGGCGCTGCTCTTTAGGCTATGGACCATGCGACGGGCCGCGACAATGATATCATTATATTGTTCCTCTGTATCCCCCCCTTGTCCTTTTTCTTTCTGCCCTTTTTCCTCCTGCCCTTTCCCCCTTTGTCCTTTTTCCAGGAGGGGCAGGAAATTTTCAAGAAAATTCCGGTTCTGATCGTAGAATATGCGGCGCAGCCTTTCGTAGAGTTCCCGGTTTCCCTCCGCCGCGTTAAGGCCGGCCTGGTAATCAATCACCGGCGCGGAGTCCCGGACCGGGTCCGGCGGGGCGGGGGAATCCAGGTATTTTGTAAGGCAGTCCCAGAGTTCCTGGGTGGTAAAGGGTTTCCCCAGGTGGTCCACGATGCCGTAGCGGTGGTAAACGCTGGTATCCTGGGTCAGCACATTGGCGGTTAGGGCGATGATGGGGTTTGTATAGCCCAGCCGCCTTATTTCCGAAGAAGCCTCCAGCCCGTCCATCACGGGCATGTGGATGTCCATGAGGATAAGACTGAAGGGCCGCCCCTCCTCTATGCTTTTTTTGACCGCCTCCAGGCCGAGTTTGCCGTTCTCCACGATATTTATTTCCAGGCCAAGCCGTCCCAGGTGATCCCGGATAAGCTCCTGATTCATCACGTTGTCCTCACAGATCAGAATCCGTCCCAGGAAAACCGGCCGCCGGGTTTCCCCGCTGTCCCCGGATTCCGCCTCCTGGTTTCCGTACTTCTTGCCGGAAAGTTCAAATTCCAGGCTGAAGCTGAATTTGCTGCCGATCCCCGGGGCGCTTTCCACGCTGAGTTTCCCCCCCATAAGCTCCACAAGATTTTTGCTGATCGGCAGCCCCAGGCCGGTTCCCCCGTACCTGCGGGTGGTGCTTCGGTCGGCTTGTTCAAAGGGCTTAAAAATATTCGCCATCTGGGCCGCGGTCATCCCTATTCCGGAATCTTTTACCTCGAAGCGGAGCAGTACCTTGCCGGACGCGGCCTTCTCCATCGTGATCATAAGCTTCACGGTTCCCACATTGGTAAACTTGACCGCGTTGGCCAGCAGGTTAAAGAGTACCTGCCGCAGTTTGGTAGGGTCCCCCAGGAGCCTGTATTCGATGAAGGGCTCGGAGTAGATGTAAAGGGTAATCCCCTTTTCCGCCGCCCTTACACTGATGGTATTTTCGCAGGCCGTAATAAGATCGTGAAGGTCAAAGGGAATCTTCTCCAGCACAAGTTTCCCCGCTTCGATTTTGGAAATGTCCAGAATATTGTTAAGGATGCTTAAAAGGTCTTTTGCGCTGTTCCTTATTTTTTCCAGATAGTCCCGGGTTTGTTCCCCCAGGCCGGAATTTTCCAGGGCAAGTTCCGCAAAACCGATGACGCTGTTCATGGGGGTGCGAATCTCGTGACTCATGTTGGCAAGGAAGGCGGTTTTCATGCCGGAATGTTCCTTGGCCGTCAAAACCGCCTGACGCATCGCCCGGGATGTAACGGCAAGGAGTACGGAGATAAGCAGGAGGACCGTAACGGAAAGGAAAATCTCAAATCCGGTCTGCCGCGCTATGGGCCCCCGGATAATAGCCTGATCCACCAGTGAAAAAAGCTTCCATCCGGCGGCGGGGATCGTCTGGCTGTTGCAGTAACGCCGGGTCCCGTCAAAGCCGGCGATAAAGATCGATTCGCCGTCCCTGGTGTGGAGCAGATCCCGGTACACGCCGCCAAAGCTGTCGTGGATCGTCCGGTATCCGCCGTTTTTCCCCGGCATCATCAGGGGGTCGGGGTGGACCAGGATGATCCCCGAATTCGCGTTCACCAAAAAGGAAAAACCCTGGCCGCCGGCAATGGGATTCCTGTTTACCAGTTCCTGGATGCTGTCCAGGTAGACATCCACCCCCATCACCGCCAGGATTTCCCCGTTTCTCAGAATAGCCTTGGATATGGCGATACAGACACTGCCGGAACTCGCGTCCTGGTAGGGATCGCTGATAAAAACTTCCCGGGGGTTTTGGACCGCCCCCATGTACCAGGCCCGCTTATCGGCCCGCCAGCCCTCCGGTATCTCCCATTCACCGGGAGACCAGATACTCCCGTCGGGATAGCCAAAGTACATTTGGAAAAAACCAGCCTCGTAATTTTGGTAATGGGCCTCGATAATAGAGCGCAGTTCCCCGCTCTCGTTGGATTCTATGATCCAGCCCAGATCCTCCGCCGCCCCGGTAAGATACCCAATCTGACTTTCCAGCCAGCCGTTGAGCCGGGAAGCCGCCAGGGAACCGTCATATTCAATCTTGCCCAAAGCCTGGCTAATAAGAACCTTGCCGGTAAATACCGCCCGGGAAATCGCCACCGTCCCCAGGACGATAATACATGCCCCCAGGGCCACTACCATAAGCTTATACCGGGCGTCCCTCATCATCTTAAGTATATGACCGGCGGGGCATTTTAGCAGCTCATCTTGGGTATAACCCTGTTTTCATCCTAAAACCCCCTAAAAATGTATCAAAATGATCCACTGTTTAGTTTGGGGGGGCGCACAAGTTTGAAAAGCCGGGCCGCCGGCCCCCAATGTACAGCCTCTTTTGACGCTGCGCGCCCTGGCCAAGCTAAAGCTTGGCCGCATTAGTTCAACATTGGGGCATTTATTGGCGCTAGGCCGTGCCGCATCCCCCAATATACAGCCTACGGCTGGTTCATCCCGGCCCGCCCTCGCTCCAGCCTCCTCGGGCCGCTTCGCGGCCCGGCGGTGGCGTCCGCTCCCCCCCCTCCGGGGACCGCGGCCTTAGTCCCCTGTATGTAGACGGTAGTCCACGGGTGTAACAGGCATCCGGTACACTAAATTACCGGACGGAAGGGCTTTACGCGATTTTTAGCAAAGCCTATGATTGGCCTGCCGGTTTGTTCCGTGATTTAGCGGAGTACCGGCGTGGAGGTAGTATGTCCGGCGATTATAAGAAGTTTACCCCCCAAAGTCTGGCCCGCTACATGGATCATACCCAGCTTAAGGCCCAGGCCCTGCGGGGCGATCTGGAGAAACTCTGCGGGGAGGCGGCTGCTTACCACTGCAAAACGGTGGCCGTCAATCCGGTCCAGGTGGGATTCTGCGCCTCCCTGCTGAAGGACCTGAATGTGGCCCAGGCCGCGGATGTTCTGATCTGCGCCACCGCCGGTTTCCCCCTGGGGCAGAACAGCATCGCTATTAAGGCGGCGGAGGCCCTGGAAGCCATTGGGAACGGGGCGGCGGAAATAGACTATGTGGTGAATATCACGGAACTCAAGGAAAAAAATTACGCTTACGTGGAACAGGAGATGGCCCGCATGGTGGAACTCTGCCGGGAGCGGGGGGTCCTTTCCAAGGTGATCTTTGAGAACTGCTATTTAAGCGATGGGGAAAAAGGGGAACTCTGCCGTATCGCCCTGGCGGTGGGGCCGGATTTTATCAAAACATCCACGGGCTTTGGCAGCGGCGGCGCGGTTTTAGATGATGTACGGCTTATGAAGGGTATTGTGGGGGACCGGATCAAGGTTAAGGCCGCCGGGGGTATCCGCAGCCTGGATACGGCCCTGGAAATGATCGAGGCCGGGGCCGGGCGTATCGGCACCTCCGCCGCCACGGTTATTGTGGATGAACTGAAGGAGAGGCTTCGGGGCTGATACCGGCGGGGCTTGAATCGCCGGGCTTCATGCGATCAGGCTGCCGCGTTTCCGGGTCCGGCCCTTTTTGGCTTGCAAGTCTTCCAAAAGCACGGCTTTTGTAATGGACGGCCTTACAAAGGCGTTTACCAGGATATTTTTACATATAGGGACAGACCGGATAATAAGATACTGCGCAGTAGTTCAGGATCGAAGGTGGGACGGATACCGGTAAAATCTGTTTCAGGCGAATCGCCGGGGATAAATTTTTTGTAACCCCAGGGAATGGCGAAGGCTTTTTGGACTCCTAGAAATACGCCCCGGGGATAGGAGGGGCAGGAAGAACCTTGTAAAACAATCCCCCCGTTAAGCAAAAGGAAGGCGGCGCCCGTATTGTTTAGCCTTACCGGATCTAATTCTCCGCTGAATTCACCGCCGTCAAAAAGCCGCTTCATCTTAAAGTGGTAAGCCGCGTTTATTTTCCCTTCCACAATGTGTACCGCCCCAAGGGTAATATCGAATCGAAAAATCGAAGGCCAGAAGAGGAGACGGACCAGGCCGTAAGCAATATGAGCGTTTAAGGAACCGGTCACGGAAAAAAAACTGAATGGAAATAACACGTAGTTCTGGTTAGAGGCGGTTAAGGCGCCTTTAAGGGATCCACCGGTATAAAGCCAGCCCGCCGTTCCCTCAAAGCGGCGTCTTCCCTGTTCCTTCCACGAATCGGCGGGACCAAGCTTGAGGGTATACGAAGCAAGGAACGTATCAAAGGCGGTGGTAAAAAGCCGCTCGTCTTTGTTGGAACGAATCTCCGGCTTCATGTCAATGTAATGTAATCTCATAAAATGGGTTCCGGCAAAGCCGGCGGTCAGCCCGTAATTATACAGAGGAGGAAGGGCAGGTTTTCCAAAGAGCCAATACAGGCTGCCGTTATTCAAGTGAACGGAACCACTTGAAAAAGAGGGAGTAACAGTAAGGGGACCAAGGTAAACCGGCAGAGAAGCGCCAAAAAATACTGCCCTGCCGCCATCATTGTAAATTTGTATATCCCCGATCTCTAATTCAAAAGATTTAACCGTGAAAAAATTCCCAAAAGCATAAAAACCAGCCCATTTGAAATCAACGCCCCCCTCAAAGAAGAACATGGGTATATCCGTTCCGGCCCAGGGCAGAGAGGAATTCAGGGCACCGGCCGATGCCTTAAAATAAACACGTGGGGAGGGTCTGTAGGATAAACCGGAAAGCCAGTACCAGGCCGCCCCATCCGTTTCAACCCAGAGGCTGCCGGCCGTTCCGAACAGGGACAGTTCCTCAATGCAAAACAGGGGGGTAGAACATAATAAAAGGAACCCCAGCATCGCTGCCAGGGTTCCTTTCCCGCTCCGGGTGATCACGGGAATTACGGATAATACTTCATATACAGCGACTTTCCTATTTCCACAGGAAACAGCGGCAGAACTATTTCAGATGGAGAATCGTCAAATCCCTTTGGAACCAGTTGCTTGATCTTGTTCAGCTTGATTTTAAATCCAAGCGTGTCATAGTTATCGATTTGGCTGGATGAAGTAATTTCGGTCCCCGGGTCTGAATCGTTGGTAAATCCATAGAACACGGGATTACTCCCGGTCATTTCTACCATGGTAGTCAGCGTAACATTACCCCCCGTAAACAACTTTCCCATGTCAATGCCGAATATGGCATTGCCCTGTGCGGCGTTCCAGGTTTCACCGGAAGGTATATCATCGGGTACCCAGAATACACTGCCGGACCCTATGGCGGCGTGCAGTGTATCCACGCCGTTCTTGATCCACTTGTTATTGTTCATTTCATCCCTGGCCGCCTGGGGGATATATGCCCTGTTGCCGATGGCATCGTAGGCGCTGCTAATGGCGGCCAGCGCCGCTAGATAATCACTTTTTGCCGCATTTAATTTTTCCGTAGACTGGTTTTTCAGGAAACCGTTTCTGAAGGGCAAATTTTCCACGTTTGTTTCATCGAGCTTTGCCTTATACTCATCAAGATTGGCCCAGTCGAATTTCAGAAAATTAAAATCGGAATTCCAGTCGTAGGAGGCGATCCATTCAAATGTGGCCTTTACAATACGGATACCCGCAATTAACACATCCAATTCCGGCTTGCCAATCTCTAAGCCGTCCCCTTCAAACAGTTCATCCAAGCCCAGCGCCGCCGTGACTTCCGCATCCAGCGTTATTACCGCATCAGGACTCAGCTTATTAACCCGGGCGGCAATATCCTCAAATTTGCTGCCAAATACCGCACTAAGAATTTCAGAAAATAAGTCATTTAAACCGCCGCTGTTCTTATCAAGCAGATTTGCCGCCAGAAGCAGGGGAAAGGTCGTAATACTCTGGACGGCGCTGCCGCCGGTTATGCTGGTAAGGCTGTCATTGTATACCTCTGTATTTTTAAACCAAGCGGGAATCGTTAATCCGGGAAAAAATTCGGAATAGTCTCCGTCTCTATACTCTGTCATCCAACTGGTTGAGAACAGGGTCCCCATGGTGTTGGGGTAATTTACAAAGCCCAGGCGATTTTGAAACAGATCCTTGACCTTCGGATCGATACTGATGGCGGCAAGTTCCGCCAGTACCGAATAGGTAATGGCTTCGGGGTTAGTATTATCCGCTTTATACGCGGTTTGGTAATACTCAAGGGCCTTGTCGTAGTCTTCGGCGGCCAGGGATTCATGGCCTGCATCGATGGTGGCTTGTATATCTAACGGTAAGCCGCCGCCTCCTCCGTCGTGCGGACAGCTTATAACTATAACGGCTGCCAGACATAAAACAAAACCAAAAGCAAAACGGATATACCATTTCATACGATCCTCCTGTAATTTCCACGCGCCATACGCGCTTTATGTTTTGATGGGGATAAACTACCCCCTATAAAACCTATGTGGAGATAAGGGACGGGAATAAAAAAAGAGGCAAAAAACAAACAGCGAATTTAGTATCCCTATCAGTGTGTGTGTGTGTGGGGGGGGGGGGGGGGGGGGGGTAACAACCGGACAGACAAAAACAGAGGCCGAGTTAGGG
>JAIRNB010000281.1 GCA_031258265.1 Treponema sp.
TGTTACATTTATGGATTTTTTGCATACTGGGCGCATCGCCGCTGCGCGGCGACCGGGCTTTCCGGGGCTCCGCGGGTCCCTCCCCGCTCCGGCCTCCTCGTCCCGCCTCCGGCGGGACGGCGGTGGCCCCTTCGGGCCCCTCCAATCCCTTGCGCTGCTAAAAAATGGCATCCATGCCATTTTTTAGCTTTACGTTTTTGCTTTGCAAAAACGTATGCGTTTATCACAGCCGGCCTCCTGCCGGCAGGCTGTATATTAAACCAATGTGGCATCGCATAGCGCCGCCGTATGCCCCCAAATTGAAAAATGCGGCCAAGCTTTAGCTGAGTGCGGCCGCGGCCCAAACCGCAGGTTTGGGCTGGAACAAAAGTCAAAGGCCGAAGACTGTGAATTGAATAATGTGGCTTTGCATAGTCCAAATGTGTCTGTAATTATGGACAGACACTAATTTAGGATAGGATACTGGCGTTATGAAGAACCGTTCCCTCGTATCGGGGCTGCCCTGGGAAAAGAGCCGCCCCGCTCTTATTGCCGCCGCCGCGGAAGACCGGCTGCTTTCCCTGATTCTCTGTTGTTTCGCCACCATCGGTACGGTGGTATTTTCGTTTGTCTCCCCCCAGATCATCCGCTATACCATCGATTCGGTCATCGGGTCCCTGGCGGCCCCCGCCTTTGTTACCCGCCTGGCCGATACCCTGGGGGGGACCGCCTTTCTACGGCGGAACCTGTGGATCTGCGCCCTCTTTATCCTGGGGGCGGCCCTGTGTTCCGGCCTCCTCAATGCCTTTAGGCGCTACGCCAGCATAGAAATGGGGGAGACCATCGCCTGGCGGCTTAGAAATACCCTCTACAGCCATATTCAGCGTCTTCCCTATCTTTGGCATGTCCGCTGCCATACGGGGGACATCATCCAGCGTTGTACCTCCGACGTGGACACGATCCGTAACTTTCTGCAAAACCACCTCAGCGAACTCCTGCGGATCTTCAGCGTGTTTGTAATCGCCCTGACCATGATGTTTTCCATGGATGTTTTTATGTCCCTCATGGCCCTGGTTCTGATTCCCCCTATTTTTTTGTTTTCCCTCCTGTACTTTAAAAAGGTTGACCGGGAATTTACCAGGGCCGACGCCGCGGAAGGGGACATGCAGGCCTGTGCCCAGGAGAACTACACCGGAGTCCGGGTGGTCCGGGCCTTTGGCCGGGAAGCCTACGAAATGGAACGTTTCTCGGTAAAAACAAAGGCCCTGGCGGATATTTGGACGAGTATCGGTAAGATGCTGGGCCTGTTCTGGGGGGCCGGGGATTTTATGAGCGGCCTCCAGCTTGCCATCACCGTGGCCGCGGGGATCTACCGGAGCGTCCAGGGAGAGCTGTCCCCCGGCACCTTCCTGGCCTTTTACACCTACTGTAACTGGATGATCTGGCCCGTCAGGCAGTTGGGCCGTATCCTTTCGGAACTCTCCAAGACTCTGGTGTCTGCCGGGCGGGTTAGGGAGATTCTGGCGGAGGAACCGGAAACCGATCCCCCCGGCGTTCTGCGGCCCCCGATCCGGGGGGAGATTCGCTTTGAAAATGTAAGCTTTGGTTATTCCGGGGAGGACCGGTCCATTCCGGTACTGCGGAACATCTCCTTCACCCTTAAACCCGGCAGTACCCTGGCCATCCTGGGGGCCACCGGTTCAGGGAAATCCACCCTGGTACACCTTATCGCCCGGCTCTACGAGCTTCCCCTCGAAGGGGGGCGCATCACCATCGACGGCATAGACATCCGCCGTTTTGCCCGGGACCACCTGCGCCGTCATATCGGCCTGTGCCTCCAGGAACCCTTTCTCTTTTCTAAGACTATCCGGGAAAATATCTCCGCCGTTTCTACCCAGCTTCCCATCGAGGAAGTCCACGCCGCCGCCGCCGTGGCCCAGGTGGACGGAAACATCCGGGAATTCGACATGGCCTACGAAACCGTAGTCGGCGAGCGGGGTGTTACCCTTTCGGGGGGCCAAAAGCAGCGGGTTGCCATCGCCCGGATGCTGGCCGCCAAGCCCCCGGTGATGATCTTTGACGACAGCCTCTCCGCCGTGGACACGGAAACGGATATCAGAATCCGCGCGGCCCTCAAAGGGCGGGTGAAGGAGGCGGCGGTGATTCTCATTTCCCACCGAATATCCAGCCTCATGCAGGCGGATCAGATTCTGGTCCTCAAAGACGGGGAAATGGAGGAACTGGGGACCCACCAGGAACTTATAGCCCGGCAGGGCAGTTACCGTAGAATCTTTGAACTCCAGCGGGGAGAGAGCAATGGCTGATTACGAAGACCTGGATTACAATAAACCAATTTCTCCGGCTGTCTGGAAGAAGATGGCCCCCTTCATCGGTCCGCAAAAACCGAATATTATCCGCTGCGCCGCCCTTATGCTCAGTGCCGCCGCCATCGATGTGGTCCTCCCCCTGCTCCTGGGCTACGCCATTAAACATAACATTGAACCCCGCAGCAGCCAGGGTATGTGGCGGCTTTTGGGGGCGGCGGTCAGCCTTGTTTTTATCCAGGGGATCAACGTCCGCTTCTTCGTGGCCTACGGAATCCGCACGGAAGTGGGAATCGTCCGCGCCATCCGGAACGCGGTATTTTTTCATCTCCAAAAACTCAGCCTGGATTATTACAACAAGACCCCCGTGGGCTACATGATGGCCCGCACCCATTCCGATACCGGGAAAATCGGGGAACTGGTGGCCTGGGGGATCATCGACTTCTCCTGGTCCGCCTTCTACTGCATCGGTGTCATCATCTCCATGTTCCTTGTTCATTGGCGTTTGGCTGTCATCGTCTGCGCCACCATCCCGCCCCTGGCGATCTTAACTTGGTTTTTCCAGCAGCGAATCTTAAGGGTGAACCGGATTTTACGGCGCCTCAATTCAAAAATGACCGGGGCCATGAACGAGGGAATCACCGGGGCGCGGACCGTCAAAGTCCTGGTGGCTGAAGATCAGAGCCTCCTTGAATATGAAGCCATAACCGGGGAGTACCGCCGCCACGCAAACCACATGGCCCGGCTGCGCGCCATATTTATTCCCCTCGTGCTGTTCATCGGTTCCCTGGCCACCGCCGCGGTCCTGGGATACGGGGGCTATGAAATAGTATTCCTGGGGGCGGACCTTGCGGTGCTGGCAATTTTCCTGCAGTACGCCGGCGGTTTTTTTGATCCTATCCAGAACATCGCCAATATCCTTACCGATTTTGTCTCCACCCAGGCCAACGTGGAGCGGGTTTCCGGCCTCCTGGAACAGGTTCCCGGCATCCAGGACAGCGATACTGTTATCGAAAAATACGGCGACGCCTTCCAGCCCAAACGGGAAAATTGGGAACCCATCCGGGGGGATGTGGAATTCCAGGATGTCAGCTTCCGTTACCCCGACGGGGGGGACTATGTGCTGGAACACTTCAACCTCCGGGTGGAAGCCGGGTCCTATGTGGCAATCGTGGGGGAGACCGGCGCGGGAAAGTCCACCCTGGTCAACCTGGTCTGCCGCTTCTTTGAACCCACCGCGGGCAGGCTGCTCATCGACGGCCGGGATTACCGGGAACGGAGCCAACTCTGGCTTCACAGCGCCCTGGGCTATGTCCTCCAAAGCCCCCACCTCTTTACCGGCACCATCCGGGAGAATATCCGTTACGGCAGACTCGACGCCGCCGATCAGGATGTGGAACGGGCCGCGGAGATCGTCCACGCCGGCAAGATCATCGCCAAACTGGAAAAAGGCTACGATACCGAAGTAGGGGAGGGCGGCGACCGGCTTTCCACCGGGGAAAAACAGCTCATCTCCTTTGCCCGGGCCGTCCTGGCGGACCCCCGGATCTTCATCCTGGACGAGGCCACCAGCTCCGTGGATACCGAAATGGAAATGCTCCTCCAGCACGCCATAAGCCGGCTCCTGGAAGGCCGCACCAGCTTTGTCATTGCCCACCGGCTTTCCACCATCCGGGGGGCCGATACAATCCTCGTGGTCCACGACGGCAGGATCATCGAACGGGGCGCCCACAGCGAACTCATGGCCGCCCGGGGCCGTTACTACGATCTCTACACCCGCCAATTCGAGGAAGAGGCGGAGCAGCGGGTTCTTAGCTAATAAAAAAAAAGGGGGGCCGCGGCAGCTTCGCTGCCGGTCCCCCTATCTCCATAGTTCTCCCCGGCTGGGGGTCCGGTCTATTCCGTTACCCCCCTCTTGGGCGCCGGGCGCCAAATTTACATAAGCG
>JAIRNB010000284.1 GCA_031258265.1 Treponema sp.
TCATATTAATGAATATTTATACCTTACAAGCTCCGAAAGCAGTGCAATAATCGTGATTTTTTGCATATAGGGCGCCACAGGCGCCTGGGCAAAAAATCTACATTGCAACAGGCTGCTAGGTGTCTTTATACATCAAATACTATTCATAATGTATATTCTGTCTACTATATGATGCTGCTAAAAGGAAGCTTGGCTTGGACGCAGCCATCCGGTCGTTCAGGTTCCCGGGGGTTTATTCAAGGGGTACAGACGGCGGTATACATCAAAATACGAAAGGCCGGCAGCTTCGGGTTCGGGATAAGAGGCCAGCACGGCGCGCCTGGTTAGATGGTACAGGGATGCGGCGCGGCCCCCCCGCGATTCGGAAAGACCCCGGCGGAATTCCTTTTCCTGATCCCGGTGTACCCTTTGCGGCGGCTCCCCGGGGCTTTCATATTCAAAACCCCAGAGCAGCGAGGAAAGGGAATGTTTTTTCGCCCCCGGGAGAATATAAAAATTCTCCGCCCTGACAAGGCGGAATCCCAAAGGGAGGCGCCGGTTCATACGGTCCAGAAAAAGGCCGGCGTCAAAGAACAGTTCCGTATCCAGGGCGGCGATTTCGGCCTTCGATCTGATGCCCAGGGACAGGGGCGCCGTTATTTCCAGCCTGGGCAGGGGGTTAAACCCGGCGGAATAGAGGGCAGGGATATTTCCCCGCAGGAAAGCCATGGAAAAAATTTCCACCACGGAAAGGTGGGAATGGAAAATGGCGGAACCTGTTTTTTCAAATGAAAAGAGAATTCGAAAAGTCCCCGGCGGTACTTTTTCCGGCGGAGGATTACCGGAATTTTTTACTTCCCCCTGTATATTATTTCTGACAATACCCTGCCCGGAACCGCAGATTCCGCAGGGATGTGTACATTTTTCCGTACAAGGTGAAGTAACAACACTGCCGGATGAACGGGAGTATTCACAGGAGAGGTAATTCGCCTCTACGCCGCCTTTGATACAATCCCAGGGAAGCCCCTCCCCTGCCCCCCAGCCGCGCAGAATCCGGGACACCTGGGCAGGATAGGCCCGAAAGACATCCATCCAAATATCTTTACGGATCTTATCCTGCCAGGCGTCCAGACGGCAGCCCCTGCGCCAGGCCTCCTCGATAAGAAGCGCCGTTTCGGCGTTTCCCCGGCTTATAACGCCTTCGATAAGGGAAACAAGGGGATCAGAAATACTCACCCGGTGGCCCGCGCTTTTAAGGCCGCCCCGGATTCGGTCCAGAATTCCCCGGGCTTCATCAATCCCGATTTGCCGAAGGCGCTGATATGGGGTATGGGGTTTAGGGACAAAGACTCCCACGGTGATGTTAAAGTGCATCCGTACCCTGCCGGAGAGTTCCCGGATAAAGGCAGCGATTTTCTCCGCCTCATCCTCCCTCCCCCCTCCCTGGGATTCCGCGGGGGGAAGGCCAATCATGAAATAAAACTTTGCGCCGCGCCAGCCGTTCCCCCGGGCCTTCTCCAGGATCAGGGCGACGCTGTCCAGGGAGACTTCCTTGTTAATTGACATCTGCCGGGCCTGTTCGGGACTCTCCACCGCGAAGGTAAGGCCGCTCTTGCGGACCGCCGATATTTTCTCCAGAAGGGGAAGCGAGAAGGAAGAAACCCGGAGGGAGGGGAGCTGAAAGGATACATGGGCGCCGGAGAAAGTTTCACGCAGGGTATCTACCAGGGGATTTAGGTATTGATAATCGCCGCTGGAAAGGGACGAGAGGCTTATTTCCCGGTAGCCCCCCTTGCGGATAAAATCTTCCGTTTCTTCAAAGATTACGGAGGCGTTTTTTTGCCGCATGGGACGATACCAGAATCCCGCATGGCAAAAACGGCAGCCGTTAGGGCAGCCCCGCATTATTTCTACTGCCCCATGGTGCTGTACAACCTTCATGCTGGGAACCGGGAAAACAGCGGACAGCGGCGGACGGACCGAAAAATCCCGGTCTATTCCCCGCAGGGCTTCTTTTTTCCCCCATGCCCAGACCGAGGGGTGCCGGAGCAGGACAGAAAGGGATTTTTCCCTGCCCTCTCCTTTTATGCCGGCCAGTTCCTCTGTCAGTTCAAAAAAACCGGCCTCCGCTTCCCCAATCCAAAAGGCGTCAATAAAGGCGGCGTAAGGCAGGGGGTTTGAAACACAGGGCCCCCCCATGATCACTATGGGGTCCCCCTCCCCCCTCCGCTCCCGGCGGAGGGGAATACCCGCCAAATCCAGCATAGTCAGCACCGAACTAATTCCCAGTTCGTAACCCAGGGTAAAAAGCAGAAGGTCCAGTTTTTTTAGGGGAATTCCCGTATCCAGGCCATAGAGGGGCATCGACCGCCCGCGGAGGAGGGCTTCAAAATCGGGGGCCGGGGCAAAAACCCTGTCGCAGGAAATCCCCGGCAGCCCGTTCAGGCGGTTGTAGAGGATACGCAGAGCCTGGTTTGACATGCCGATCTCATAAAGATCGGGAAAGGCAATGGCGGTCTGGAAGGGGGCGCCGGCGCGGGCCAGCATGCCGTACTCGCCGCCCGTATAGCGGGCCGGCATTTCTACCGACAGTAAGGCTGCCCCCAGGTCCCTGACCGGATCAATGAGTGTATCGCCTGACATATATGCTCAGGGAAAGGCCGATTCCTGTCATGGCGGAAATAACCGCCGATCCGCCGTAGGACATAAACATTAGAGGTATTCCGGTGATCGGCATGATCCCCATGGTCATCCCCACGTTGATAAAAAAATGAAAGATGTACATTCCCGCAAGCCCCGCCGCGATGTAGGCGCCAAAAGAATCGGTGGTGATCTTCGCAATTCTTAAAAGCCGTAAACAGATTAGGAGAAACAGGGAAAACACCAGGAGCCCTCCCAGGAATCCCCATTCCTCGGTAAAAATCGAAAAGATAAAATCCGTGCTTTGCTGGGGAAGGAAGCGGTAGTGACTCTGGGTACCCTGGAGATAACCCTTTCCCACAAGCCCGCCGGAGCCAATGGCCGTGATGGACTGGATAATATTCCAGCCCGCCCCCTGGGGGTCCACGTTGGGATCAAGAAATACAATGAGCCGCATGATCTGGTAGTCCTTGAGTACCCTGCGGGCGACGAAAGAGACTCCCAGGGACAGGATTACCACCATGGAACCGTAGAGAATCCAGAAGAAATAGGGTTTTCTGTAACGCAGAAAACCAATAAGGGCGATAACCGCGATGAAACTCAGGGCAGCCATGGCGCTGAAGATAAAGCGGGAGTTGGTTAGGATCTCCAGGGAGGGGATGGCATTATGCATGATATGCCGCTGCCACAGGGGCAGAACCATGAGAATAATACTGGTACTGATGCAGGCTATCAGGAAAAAGATATAGCGCATGGATACACCGGCAATGAAAGTCATGGCCAGAAGTATGGGGATAAAAACAAGGGATGTCCCAAAATCCGGCTGAATAAGAATGACCCCCATGGGGACCAGGACGATAACGCAGGAAACCACAAACCGGGAAAAAGCCGCCGGGGAACGGCGGGTATCGTCCAGATAGCGGGCAAGCAGAAGGATCGTGGTGATTTTAGCAAATTCCGAAGGCTGAATTCCAAAACCGCCCACCCCTATCCATGCCCGGGCGCCGTGTACCGGTTTTCCGAAGAGACAGGTATACACCAGCAGGGCCAGGGTTCCAAGGTAAAGATAAACCGTAATCTCCCTGAGACGGCGGTAATTGATCATCGAAAGGACCAGGGCTATGACCAGCCCCGATGCGGCCCAGATGATCTGCCGCAGGTACTCCTGGGAAACAAGCAGCCCTGTGGAGGTGACAGCGGAAGAATAGATAAACATTATTCCAAAAATCGAGAGGACCACCGTGGCAAAGAACAGGAAATAATCAATTTCCAGCAGATCGCGGATTTTCATTCCCGTCTTCCCTGAACCGGCATAAGGTACTGGAGGCCCAGGGCAGCCACCGCTTCCTCGTAAGTTTGACGGGCAAATATACCCTGGAAAATGATCGCCGAGGCATAGGGGGCCCACCATTCCCAGGTATTCGCCGCTTCCACAATAAGGGAAAGCACGATTTGGTCCTCGCTTGATTCGGCGTTGTAGGGGGCAAAGGCGGCAAACCAGGAATGCCAGCGATCCTGCAGTCCTACCTCGCCGGTACCAGTCTTTCCGGCGATTTCCACAGCCTTGATATTCAGGGGGAACCGGGCGGTCCCTTCGGTGATAACACCCCGCATATCCCGTTTTACCGCTTCGAATATCTTTTTATCAATGCTGCTTTCATGGAGCAATTCAGGACGGACGCTCCGTTCTATGGCGCCGGAAACGGGGTCCCGGATTTCTTTAAGCAGATAGGGTTTGTATACCCTGCCCTCGTTGGCCACCATGGCCACCATGTTGGCCATTTGTAGGGGGGTTACCAGGGTATAACCCTGGCCGATGGACATATTCATCGTGTCCCCCCCCTGCCAGCGATCATGGTAACGCCGTTCCTTCCACTGCAGGGTGGGAATAAATCCGGAAATTTCCCCCGGAAGGTCGATGCCGGTGGCCTCGCCCAGGCCATAATCCATGGCATAAGATACGATACGCTCTACCCCCAGGTAATCCCTGCCCACGGTCCAATAGTAAATATCGCAGGACTGGGCCATGGCCTGGTGCAGGTTAAGCCTGCCGTGGCCGGGGCGCCTGATGTGGCACCTCCACTGCCGGTCCCCGTAACTGATCTCCCCCTGACAGTCCACAAGCTGATCGGGGGGAAAGACGTTTTCCGCCAGAATTCCTGTGGTCATAATGATCTTAAAGGTGGAAGCCGGGGGATAATTCGATTGAATAGCCCGGTTCAAAAAGGGTTTGTTGGGGTTGTTGATCAGGCTTTGGTATTCGGCGCCGCTGTCGCTGCGGTTAAAGATATTGGGGTCATACCAGGGATAGGAAACCATGGCAAGGATTTCCCCCGTGGCGGGCCGCATAACCACCACCGCCCCCATACGCGGACCCAAAGCTTTTTCCGCCAGGGTTTGAATTGATCTGTCAATGGTCAGAACCAGATTCTTGCCCATCTGCGGATCTTCCCTGATATTATTGCTGTCCCCCGCTATACGGCGCCCCCGGACATCCACGGTACGAATTTCCTGGCCCTTTTTTCCCCGCAGAATTTCATCGTATTGCCGCTCTATTCCCGCCTTGCCGATCACATCCCCCTGTTGATAACCCCGGTTGTAAAGCATGGTAAGCTCGTCCCTTGTAATATCCCCCACATAGCCAAGGATATGGGAAAGACTCCCCGAATCCCCGTAATTCCGCATTGGTTTTGACTGCCATGAAACCCCCGGCAGGGTGTCGGCGTTTTCCGCCAGGGCGGCTATGAGGGGAAGGCCGACGTTAACGGCAATTTCCACCGGCTGGTAAAGATAATAATACTGTGGGGGTATTTTGCGATCTATCTGTTCCCGGTCAATTTCCAGTATTGCCGCCACCCGGTCAAAAAGATCTTTGATCCCGTTGGGCGGTACTTCGGCGGGGGTAATATAAACGGCAAAGGAATCGGTGTTCAGCACCAGGGGCTGATTAAAGGCGCGGTCAAATATCTCCCCCCTCTGGGCGGGGATCACGGTAGTACGGCGGGCAATATTCTGAGCCCTGGAACGGTACAATTCCCCGCTCAGTATCTGCATGCTGAAAAGCCGGGCGGCATAACAGACAAATATGGCGGTAAAGAGTACCCGTAAGACACGGATCCGGCTGCCGCTCCGATCCGCGATGTTTTCTTCGTCATGGGGGGGCATCAGGCGTCACCTTTTCCCGCCAGGAGGGGCTGGAACAATTTTAACAAACCAAAAAGCACGGGGGCGCTGAGGGTATTAAACATGAGCTCTATCCACAGAGTCGGGGCGGCCAGGGGATAATGGGGAACGGCGCCGGCCAGGAGGAGATGAAGCAAAAAAAGCATAAGCGCCTTAAACAGTGTCGCCGCGGCGCAAAGGGCCATGGGAAGAAATACCGTATCAAGAAAAAAAGTTCCCTTTAGTAACCCCGCCAGGGCCCCCGCGATGGTATAGACAAGGGAATTTAAACCCAGGGGGGCATTGGAAATAAAATCCCGGATTAAGCCGGAAAAAAAACCCGTAACCTGGCCGGTCATGACGCCGTTTACATAGGCGCTGTAAACAACAATTCCCAGGCTAAGATCCGGGATTGTATGATAAAGGGTAATCCGGCGGAACAGGGTAGACTGGAGCAGAACAGCCGCCAGGGAAAAGACAAGGGCCCAGGCCACATTTTTAGCCATCCTGCTCCCCTTGTCCAATCACGAATACATATTCCAGCCGGGAGAAATCAATTACGCTCTCCAGTTCAACTTCCATGGATATTTCATCTTCCCGGTAATGGACGGTGTTTACCCGGCCTATGGTGATGCCTCCGGGGTATACCCCCCCCATGCCGTTGGTAACGATCAGGTCCCCCCGGCTGATTTCGTTCCTTGCCCGCTTCTGGATAAAGCGCATCCGCAGGGGAGTATCCGGACTACCCTGCCCTTCCACAATGCCGTCGTAGCGGGACACAAAAAACCTGGAGGCAATAAAAGAACTGACATCATAAACAGGCATCACCAGGCTTTCAAACTGTCCGGTTTGAATAACCTTGCCCACCAAACCCTGGACGCCGTTCTGCCAGGCAATTACCGCCATGTTATTTTCTATACCGGCATACTTACCCTTGTTAATAACCAGGGCGGAAAAAAGGTTGTCCGGGTCCCGGCCTATAAGCTCCGCCGGTATATGACGGTAATTAAGGGACTGGGAAAAGCCCAGTTGTTCCCGGAGGCGGAGATTCTCCTGCCGAATTTCCACGGCGGTCCGTTCCAGTTGTTCATAACGGGCTACCCGGTTTGTCAGTTCCGCATATTCCCGGCGCAGGGTAGCCAGTTCCTGAATTGAAAGGATGGTACGGGAAACCAGGGAACTTAACCCGTGTATTCCCCCCCGCATACCGGAAAAGAAGCTGAGGCCTATATCCTTAACATCAACAATAAAACTACGGGTAGAGAAAAAAAGCAGTGAAAAAGAACCTATCACCAGGACAGCGAAGACATAGGAACTTAACTTTGGATAGATTCTTAGCTTCTTTTTTTCCTTGATAGCCATCCCCGTTAACCGTTCAAGTTGTCATATATACTGCGGGTATTATCAAAACCCTTGGCGTATTCAAAATACTTTCCGGCCCCCAGGGCGACGCAATCCAGGGGGGATTCCGCCAGGATCACCGGCACCCCGGTCTCCTTTCCGATAAGCTTATCCAGGCCCTTGAGGAGGGATCCTCCCCCGGTCATCACGATACCCCGTTCCACAATATCCGCCGCCAGTTCCGGGGGAGTTTTCCCCAGGGTGGCTTTGATCTCCTCCACAATTTGGGTAATGGGATCGTGCAAGGCATCCCGCACCTCTACGGAATCTATCTCCAAACGCCGGGGCAGGCCGGTGATATTATCAGTCCCCCTGATTTCAACCTTCTCAATGGTCTTATCCGGGGAAGCGTTGCCAATTTCAATCTTGAGGCGCTCGGCGGTCTGCTCGCCGATGGTAAGATTGTGGACGCTTCTGACATGCTTCATGATGGCTTCGTTGAACTCGTCCCCCCCCAGGCGTATGGCGTTGGTAACCACCATACCCCCCAGGGAAATAACGGAAATTTCCGTGGTTCCCCCGCCAATGTCGCAGATCATGTGGCCCGCGGGTTCAAAAATCGGGATTCCCGCCCCGATTGCCGCGGCCCGGCTTTCCTCAATGACGATTACCTCCCGGGCCCCCGCCTTATAGGCGCTTTCCTCCACCGCCCGCCGTTCCACTTCGGTAATACAGGATGGAATACCAATGACCATCCGGGGTTTGATAAAGTGGTACCGGGGCAGGGCCTTGGAAATGAAAAAACGCATCATTTTTTCGGTGGATTCCAGGTCCGCGATGACTCCGTCCCGGAGGGGCCGGATAGCGATTATATCTTCCGGGGTTTTCCAAAGCATCCGCTTCGCGTCGGCTCCGACGGCCACAACCTTCTTGGTGCCCCGTTCCACCGCCACAACCGACGGCTCATTGAGTACAATGCCCTTTCCCCGTATAAAAATAAGGGTATTGCAGGTCCCAAGATCTATGCCAATATCCGAAGAACTTCTTCCAAACATAATTCCCCCAAATCTATCTTAGGCCGAACTTTAACTTTTGTTGCCAGGCTGTCCGGCGGCCAAAACACACGAAACAAAATTCCAAATCCCGCGGGGCCGGCATGGATGCCGGCTGTGATAAACGCATACGTTTTTGCGCGCGCAAGGGATTGGAGGGGCCCGAAGGGGCCTCCTCGTCCCGCCTGCGGCGGGACGAGGAGGCCGGAGCGGGGCAACGGTAGTTGCCTCCGCGGAGCCCCGGAAAGCCCGGTCCCGGTAAAGCCGGGGATGCGCCCATAGACATTCGACCTATCTGAGACACTAGCGCGCCTGGAGACGTTGACGCGCCTTCCTGTGGGCGGGATCAAGGCGAACAGCCCTCCGCCATTCCGCCCATGCCCTGGCCGTTTCTCCCCGCTCCGCATACAGCTCACCCAGCCGGTA
>JAIRNB010000290.1 GCA_031258265.1 Treponema sp.
ACCGGTTCGTTTTCATCGATTTGGGGAACGATGACCGAAACCCGGCCGTCCTTGGTAATGTTGATCTTCTGCGGCAAAAACCCTTCGGGCATGATGATGTCGGGGAGTACCCAGTAACCGTTGCTGGTTACCAGCCGCCCCTCCTCGTCGATTTTGAATGCCCCGTCCCGGGTATAGGCCAGGCTGCCATCGTACATCTGAATCCGAAAGAAACCTTCCCCGTTGATCGCCATGTCATAGACATTTTCCGTATTCTGCAGGGCCCCCTGGCTGAACATCCGCTGGGTGGCGGCAAGCTTAACCCCGTGGCCCATCTGGATTCCCACGGGCACCACCGTTTCCTCTGTGGCGGGAGTCCCGGCAACCTTTACGGTCTGGTAGAGGAGGTCTTCAAAATCGGCCCGCATCTTCTTAAAACCCGATGTGTTCACATTTGCCAGGTTATTGGAAATTGTATCAATGTTGGCCTGCTGTCCAATCATCCCGGCGGCGCCGGTCCATAAGCTTCTAACCATTGTTTTCCCTCTTTAGACTGATTTTACTTAAACTGATTTTATACGCCGAAACGGAGTACCTGGTTGATCAAGGTCCCCAGCATGGTATCCCCGGACTGGACGGTTTTCTGGTTTGCCTCGTAGGCCCGGTTCACCTCGATCATCCTGACCATTTCCGCCACGGGTTCCACATTGGAAGCCTCCGTAAAGCCCTGGATCACCCGGGGCCGGCGCTCCTCCGGTGTTACCGCCGGGCCGGATTCATTGGTTTCCCGGTAAAAGCTGGAACCCTGTTTTTTAAGGTAACGGTCTTTGGCAAAGTCCACGATTTTGAGGCTGTCCAGCAGGGCCGTTTCTTCCCAGATATTGTTTTCCCGGGAGATCATCAGGTTCGGATCATCGGCGTAGGCGGCGTTGATCCAGACCCGGCCTTCCTTGTCCACCTGGAAATTGTTGGCTTTTACCCTGATAGGGCCCTTTTCGCCCAATACGGGGTAGCCTTCCTTGGTTTCCAGGTAGCCTTCCTTCCCCAACTGAAAGGAACCGTTCCGGGTATAACGTTCACCCCAGGGAGTGGCCACGGTAAAAAATCCCCGGCCGTCCAGGGCAAGATCAAAGTCGCTCTGGGTTTCTTTTAAGGCCCCCTGCTCAAAGGCGGTGTAGAGTTCGTTTAGTTCTACCCCGGTACCCAGCTTCCCCATGATGGGGGCCGCATCGGCGGAACCGAAGGGATGGCGGTATACCCCGTCGTCATCGGTACGCCGCAGGAGCAGTTCAGGAAAAGCCTTAAAGGCCGCCAGATCCCGTTTGTAGCCGTCGGTATCGATATTGGCGAGGTTATTCGCCACCGCATCAAGCCGCCATTGTTGGGCCCGCATGCCGCTGGCCCCGGTGTACCACCCTCGTATCATGTCCTCATTATCGGAATTTCACGGTGAAGGCTTAGTCTTACGGAATACTCCGCCGGCGTCCCGGTTCTAAAGGTTCCGGCGGCATGCCGGTCTGGCCGAGGACCGAGGAAAACAAAACCGCCAGGATAATTACCAGACCCCCCGCCAGGGCCGCCGCCGAAGGACTTTCGCCGGTAACGGCAAAGACCCAAAGGGGGTTGAGTACGGGCTCGATCATGGCAATAAGGAGGGCCTGCATGGCCTGAACCCGCCGTATCCCAAAGGCAAAGAGCTGGGAAGCAAGGCCGATCTGGATAAATCCCATAAAACCCATGGCCCCCAGGGATCGGATATTCAGGGCCGGGGGCATGAGGATAAAGGCCGGAAGCGCCGCCGCCGCGCAGATAAGATGGGCGGCCAACATGGAATCCACCGGATTCCCGTTCTTCTGCATCCGCAGAAACACTGAGTGGGCTCCAAAAAAAAGGCCGGAGGCCAGGGCAATAATATCGCCCCGGAGCGTAGAGGCCCCCGATCCCCCTGCCGTCAGATCTTCCCGGAAAAATATCAGGAGCCCCCCTATGACCAGCGCCAGGGCGGCCCAGTGGAACCAGCGGGGTTTTTCCCCGGCCAGACGCCAGCCAAGCAGGGCTGCCCAAACAGGGGCGCTGTACTGCAGGAGAATCGCGTTTGCCGATGTGGTAAGCTTATTGGCCCATACAAAGGAAATCATAGTAGCC
The DNA here is from genome assembly GCA_031258265.1 of Treponema sp. Taxonomy (GTDB): domain Bacteria; phylum Spirochaetota; class Spirochaetia; order Treponematales; family Breznakiellaceae; genus JAISFT01. The sequence continues at coordinate 2,125 of JAIRNB010000290.1, forward strand.
GCGTATGCCAGGCCCCCCGCCAGGATGAGCGGAAACCGGCTCGAAGCCGGCGGGGCGGAACTGAAGCGCAGCCTGACGCGGCGCAGGGCAAAAAGAAACAGGGCGGCAATGGCGCTTCTTCCCCCGGCGATGAGGAGGGGGTGCCAATCCAGCAGCTTGATGAATAAACCGCTGGTACTCCAGAGGACCGCGCAGCCCAAGATAGCCCCCTGCCCCAGCCGGGTCCCCCGCTGTTTCCGCATAGGGACCTATGATAGCCGTTTTTTTACCGCCGGAGAAGCGGGCGCAACGCGCGGGGTTCAAACGGCGCCGGCGCCATATTTTACAGTTTTACCGGCCTTCCCGCCGCCGCCGATTCGTACATGGCGTCCACCAGCTTCATCATGATCACCGCCTGGGCGGGGGTGTTAAGGGGGGCGTCCCTGCCGGTAATGACATCAACAAAATTGGCAGCCTGGCTGACCCGCCCCATCTGCTCGTCCTTTTCCACCTTGATTAGATAATCCACCTGGCGGCCGTCCTCTTCGGTAAAGATGGCGCAGTTGTCAATGCTCGTACCGTCCAGGCCGTCGATGTCGAAGAGCCGCTCGATCTTGCCCCCCGATTTCTGGCCCTGGAAGGTAACGGAGACCACCTCCCGCTCGTTCATCTCCGCCCAGGAACAGCGGACCATGAGACACTGGCCGGTCTTAAACGTAATGAAGGCGTGGCAGGCGGACTCCACATCCGTCACGCCCCCCGCAAGGTCCGGGATACCCCAGGGGCCCTTAAAGGCCCGGTTCCCCATAAAATCGTTGTAGACGGCGGACAGCACATAATCCGGTTCCGGGTAGCCCATGAAGTACAAGGCCAAATCGAACATGTGGGGCAGGTCCAGCACCGGACCGCCGCCGGAGATCGCCTTATTGGTAAACCAGCCCCCAAAACCGGGGATGCCGTTCCGCCTGATCCAGGTGGCCTGGGCGGAGTTAATCTTCCCTATCTTACCGTTCTGAATGTAGTGCATGATAGCCTTGGCCTCCGGCCGGGCCCGGTTGTTTAGATCGAACATCAGGACCTTCCCCGCCCTTTCCGCCGCCTCCTTCATGGCGATAGTTTCCGCCGCGTTCAAAGCGGGAGGTTTTTCGCAGTACACATGCTTCCCCCTTTCCAGGGCTTCCACCACGAGGGCCTTGTGGAACTTGTTGGGGGTGATCACCGACACGGCCTCCAAGTCCGGGCAGGCGGAAAGCATATCGGCCAGGCTGGGATAGAAGGCCCCAATCCCCCGCGCCGCTCCAAAGCTCCGGGCCTTGGC
>JAIRNB010000217.1 GCA_031258265.1 Treponema sp.
GCGGAGCCCCGCAAAGCCCGGTTTTTTGCGGCAGCAAAAAATGCGCCCAAACTGAGGATTACCGGCGGTTAATGGGTAACCTTGACAAATATGGCCTTTTTTGTTAGATTTCAGGCATCTTAATGCAGAGGTTTATGAAATGGCGGTACCCAGATCGAAAACATCGAAGGCCCGGACAAGCCGGAGGCAGTCGATAAACATGAAACTTTCTTCCCCTTCTCTGGTTGAATGTGCTAACTGCGGGAATCAGGTATTGCTCCACCGTGTATGCCCCAAGTGCGGTTTTTACCGGGGGAAGCAGATTATAGTACCGGCTGCGAAGGTATAGAACGTTTTTCCAAAGGAATGTTTAAGATGGATGACTTGTTTGAGAAGATGAAGAAGCTTATCGCTGAGAAATTGGAAGTTGACGCCGGAAAGATCACTATGGACGCTTCTTTTCGTCAGGATCTTGGGGCCGACAGTCTGGATACTTATGAGCTGGTCTACGCTATCGAGGAAGAAATGGGTATTTCTATTCCCGATGAGAAGGCCAATGAGTTTGAGACCGTTGGCGATGCTTACGAGTACATTAAGTCCCAGCAAAAGTAGGCGGGGGGCTTCCCGGACCGCCTGTCTCTGATATGTTTTTGGTGGGGAAGAGTCCGGCGGTCACCGGTTTTTCCAAACCGGACCCGGAAAGAAGAAAAGAGCTGGCGGTCTTTCTAAAAGCCGCCGGCTTAAAATTCAAGAATCCGGAGCTTCTGGACCTGTCTTTTACCCACCGCTCTGTCTCTAACGAAAGCCCCCGGCGGGGCAACAATGAACGGCTGGAATTTCTGGGGGACGCGATTCTGGGGGCGGTCTGCGCTTCGGTGCTTTACTCGGGCTTTGGGGAAAAGAGCGAAGGGGAACTGGCCAAGATAAAATCGGTGGTGGTATCCGAGGATATTCTCGCCTCTATTGCCAGGGAACTGCAGATCGACAATCTCCTGATCCTGGGCCGGGGGGAGGAGTTGTCCGGGGGCAGGAAAAAAAACGCCATCCTGGCGGATGCCCTGGAGGCCCTTATCGGGGCCCTGTACCTGGATTCGGGCTTTGGGGCGGCTTTTTCTTTTGTACAGCGCTGTATCCGCCCGGAGATTGACCGGGTTATCGGGGAGAACTACCACGAGGACTGTAAATCCCTGTTGCAGGAGCTAAGCCAGCGTTACTTTAAGGTGTACCCCCAGTACCGGCTGATCAACAGGTCGGGGCCTGAGCATGAGCGGCTGTTCAGGATGGAAGTCCAGGTAGGGGAGGGGGTATTCGGGCCGGGGATAGGGCGCAGCAAGAAAGCCGCCGAGCAGGAAGCGGCCCGGATGGCCCTGGAACGGCTTAAGGGTGAATTTGGTATTTCCCGTTAAATTTAAGGGCGATATTCAGAAGGGTTTCCCGCGTGTTTGAGGCTGGATCGTCCACCACGGTTTCCAGAAGCTCTTTAAGGATGATCCCCATGTGTCTGCCCGGCTTTATTCCCGCTTCTATGAGGTCGCTGCCGGAGATCGCCAGGTCTTTGAGGGACAGGGCCCGGCTTTCCGCCAATGCCTTGTCTACCCGGCTTATCAGATTGACCAGATCTTCCGCGGCTCCTTCTTTTCCCGCCATACCGTAGGTGTCGGCCCGGCGCAGCCGGTATATATCCTCCAGGTTTTCTTCCCCCACCCGGATAATAAAGCGTCTGACGGCCCCGGCGCTCCAGGAATCGTCGTAGTGGAACATGTGGCAGCCTATAAGGCGGCAGACCTTTTCGATCTGGGCATTGGGGTAGCGCAGCCGCGTCATGAGGTCCCGGGCCATCCTGGCGGAATGTTTTTCATGCTGATAAAAAGTCCAAATTCCCTGTTCGTCCTTTTGACGGACTTCCGGTTTCCCAATATCGTGGAGCAGGGCCGCCAGCCGTACTTCCTGGGGGTATCCCTTTTCGGCGGCATAGTCGCAGGCCAGGAGGGAATGATCCAGTACGTCGAAGCGGTGGTAGCCCTTCTGTTCGATTCCCCGACAGGCGGAAAGTTCCGGCGCCAGGAGTTCTAAAAGCCCGGTTTCCTCCATGGGGCGGAATGCCAAAGAAGGCCGCCGGCTGGCGATGATCTTATCCAGCTCGTCCCGGACCCGTTCCTTTGAAACCTTGGCGGTCACCGCCAGGGAGGGGCGGACAGCCTCCAGGGTGGCGCTTTCCACCTGGTAACCCAGTTGGGCGGCAAAACGAAGCGCCCGCAGGGGGCGCAGGCCGTCCTCCCCGAAACGATCCAGGGGATTCCCCACACAGCGGATAAGGTTCTTTTTTATATCCTCAAGCCCGCCGTAGGGATCCACCAGTTCCCCGCCGGGCAGGGAAAGGGCGATTGAATTCATCGTAAAATCCCGGCGGGATAGGTCTTCTTCGATGCTTTTGGTAAAACGGACGGATTCAGGATGCCTTCCGTCCAGGTAAGCGGATTCGCTGCGGAAGGTGGTTATCTCATATTCCCCCCCCCGGTAGTGGAGGGTTACGGTTCCGTGTTTTATGCCGGTGGGGATCACCTTTGCCCGGACTTTGAGGCCCCGGAACATTTCCGGTATTTCGGCGGGGAGGGCATCGGTGGCCAGGTCCCAGTCTTTAGGGCTTTGGCCCCGGAAAATATCCCGTACCGCCCCCCCCACCAGGTACAGGCGGCGGCCCTGATCCCTGAATAGGAGGGCGATCTCTTTAAGCCTGCCCCCCAGCGCCAGGCCGGCGGTGAGAGGCGCACTGCCGGCCCGGGCTAGGCTTGGGGAACGGTTAAGATTGCCCATAGGGGGGCACTATACTATAATAGCCGGGCATGTCCAAGAAGGGAGAGCCGGTCAGCCGGGGAATCGCGTTTATCGGCGGGGAGGGACCCCCGCCGGACCTCTGCCGCGCTGTTTTTGAGGAAGCCGCCCTGGGGGGAAAGTTTCCCCTGACGGCGGCCGCCGATTCCGGGCTTCTTGCGGCGGAAGCGGCGGGGCTGCGGCCCGATTGGATTCTGGGGGATATGGATTCCCTGGGGGAGCTTTCCCGGCTGGATTCATACCCCCCCGAAAGGGTTCTGCGTTACGGCCCGGAAAAGGACTATACCGATACGGAACTGGCCCTGGCCCTTCTCTGGGAAAAAGGCTGTAACGAGCTTTGGATTCTGGGCGGCGGCGGCGGACGGCTGGACCACCTTTTGGCCCTCCGTTCCCTTTTTGAACGGGACCCCTGTCCTGTCCGGTGGATCACCGCCGCGGAGGATCTCCGTTGCCTTAAGGCCCCCGCGGAATTTAGCCTGTCCCTCCTGCCCGGCGGCCTGGTTTCTGTTTTTCCCCTGGGGGACGGTCCCTGGGAGGCGGAAAGCGCCGGCCTTAAGTGGCCCTTGGCGGGACTCCCCTGGGACCGGGGTTTTTTTGGCCTTAGCAACGTGGCGGAGGAAGGGAGCTTTACTCTCCGGGTTAAGCGGGGGCGCTTCCTTGCGGTATGGCCCCTGGCTTCGGTTCTTTTTAGCGCCGGTTTTCGCGGCCGGGCAGCCGGGTAGCCGCTTAAAGGCGGCCGGGTAAGGGGGAAGGGTGGCGGTAATAATTGACGGCAGGGCGGCGGCCCTAAAATTGCAGGACAGGCTAAAGGCCCGTCTTGCGGCCCTCCGGGAAAGGGGAATTGTCCCCTCTTTGGCGGTGATCCTGGTGGGGGAGAATCCCGCCAGCCTCTCCTACGTGGGGGCCAAGGAGAAGGCCCTGGCGGAGGCGGGCATGGGCAGCCGGGATTTCCGGCTGCCGGAGGCCGCCACCCAGGGGGAACTGCTGTCCCTGATCGCGGAACTGAACGCCGATCCCCTGATCCACGGTATCCTGGTTCAGCTTCCCCTTCCCCCCCATATCAGTGAAGATTCGGTTATTGCCGCCATCGACCCCGCCAAGGATGTGGACGGGTTTCACCCGGTTTCCATGGGGAATTTGGTCCTGGGGCGGCCCGGTTTTCTCCCCTGCACCCCCCATGGGGTCCTGGTCCTGCTGCGGGATTACGGAATCCCCCTGGCCGGGGCCCATGCGGTGATTCTGGGCCGTTCCAACATCGTAGGCAGGCCCTTGGCGAATCTTCTGGCCCGGCGGGAGCAAAACGCCACGGTGACTCTCTGCCATACGGGGACCAGGGACCTGGCATCGATTACCCGGCAGGCGGATATTCTTATCGCTGCGGTGGGGAAGCCGGGCCTGGTTACGGCGGATATGATCAAAGAAGGGGCGGCGGTCATCGACGTGGGGGTGAACCGGGTCCCGGACCCCCGGGCGAAGAAGGGCTACCGCCTGCGGGGAGACGTGGATTTTGAGGGGCTTGTCCAAAAGACAAGCTTCATCAGTCCCGTGCCCGGCGGGGTGGGGCCCATGACCATTGCCATGCTGCTGCAAAACGTGGCCCAGGCCGCGGAAGGAGTTTTCCATGGATGAACTGGAGCGGCGCCAGCCCCGGACGCTGGAAAAACAGGGTGTCGCGGCGGTGGCAAACCTGGCGGCGGGGCTTTTCCTTTTTGTTTTAAGCGCCCTGGGGGGCCGCTTCCCCATTGTGGCGATCATCCTGGGGGCCCTGGCGGGGATCTTTGGCATAGTTGCCCTTTCCTCCAGGGACAGCGCCGACCGGAAGGCCGGGGCCATTTTAACGGCGGGGGGAATCCTGGCGATCTTTTCCCGGGCGGGGGCCGCCTTTTTCCGGCCCCTGGCGGGGACCCTCCTGAGCATCGGGGCCTTTGGGCTTATCGCCCTGGGGCTGTGGAACGGCATAAAATTCATCAGGGGACTGAAAAGCCGGAGATGAATGACCTATTTCTTTGAAACCTACGGCTGCCAGATGAATTCCGCGGAGTCCGCCGCCCTGGAACTGGTGTGCCGGGAACGGGGTTGGACCGCCTCGGCGGCGGGAGAAGACGCGGACCTGGTACTCCTCAACACCTGTTCGGTCAGGGAAACCGCGGAAAAGCGGGTCCTGGGCCGCCTTGCCCTTTACGCCTCCCTGAAAAAAAAGGGCCGCCCCCTCTCCCTGGTTGTCGCCGGATGTATGGCTGAACGCCTGGGGGAGGAACTTAAAAAACGCTGCCCCGAAGTGGATTATGTCATGGGCACTTCCGCCCGTTCCACCTTTCCCCTGATCCTGGAGTCGCTGGAAAAAAACCTGCCGGGGAAGGCCCCCCCGCTTTCCCTGGGGACCGGGGAAAAGCCGGTCTTTAGCTTTTCCTCCTCCCACCTGGAGGAAGGCCGCTTCCGCAGCTTTGTACCCATCATGCACGGCTGCAACAACTTTTGCTCCTACTGCATCGTACCCTATGTCCGGGGGCCGGAGCTTTCCCGGGACCCCGCTTCTATCCTGGCGGAAATCCGCCTCCTGGAAGAACGGGGGGTCCGGGAGATCACCCTCCTGGGCCAGAATGTCAATTCCTACCGCTGGGAGGCCCCCCCCGGTTCCTCCAGCCGCTTCGGGGCCCTGGATTTTCCCGGCCTTTTGGAACTCCTGGCCGGCGCGGTGGAGGGGGGGCCCATCCGCTGGGTTCGTTTTCTTTCGGCAAACCCCAAGGACCTTTCCCCCAGGACCATCCGGGTCATGGCGGAACACCCCGTCTTCTGCCGCCATATCCACCTCCCCGTCCAGCACGGTTCCAACGCGATTCTGGCGGCCATGAACCGCCGCTACACCCGGGAACGTTACCTCGATCTGGTGGCGGAACTCCGGGCGGCCATGCCGGGGATAAGCCTTTCCACGGATATTCTTGTTGGGTTTCCGGGGGAGACCGGAGAAGACCTGGAAGAAACCCTGGACCTCATGGAGAAGGTGAAATTCCTTTATTCGTATATGTACCACTACAACCCCAGGGAGGGGACCGCCGCCTGCCGGCTCCCCGGCCGGATCGATGAAAAGCTAAAACGGGAACGGCTGTCTCAGGTAATCGCCCTGCAGAAAAAACACAGCCGGGAACTGCTTCAAAACCGCCTGGGAAGCCGGGATCTGGTACTGGTGGAGGGAATTTCCCGGAAAAATGCCGATGAATTAATAACCCGTACCGAGCGGGATGAGATGGCGGCGGCCCCCGGCAAGGCTTCCCTCATCGGAAACTTCGCGGAGCTTACCCTTTCCAGCCTGCGGGGAAATACTTTCCGGGCAAAGGAGATACATCTATGCCCTGGCGCCTCATAATTTTTATTATCATCGCCGCGGCCTTCCTTGGTTTCATCGGCTTAAACCTGGAAAACCGCTGCGATGTTTCCCTGGGATTCCGCGTATTTTCACAGGTTCCCGTCTTCCTGAGTACCCTGTCCGCCTTTATCCTGGGCATGGTTCTGGCCCTTCCCCTGGCTATGTCCTTCCGTTCCGCCGCCCGCGGGAAGAAAAGGGCGGAGACCACCCTTTTTGCGGGAAAAAGTTCTGGGAAAAAGAAGAACAAGGCCGGGGAATTTGCGGCCGGTGATGAGAGTCCCCCTTCACCGGGCGGCGATTATGGGATCGATTAGGAATTTCCCCCTTTTTTTTGAATATTTGGGCGCATTTTTTGACGTTTCCCGGGGGAAACGTCAAAAAACCGGGCTTTCCGCTCCAATTCCTCAGCCCCTTGGGGCCCGGCCCCCGCGGGGCTTCCGGTATTTCCGCTTCAATCCCTTGCGCGTTCCCAGGGTTTTCATTTTTTTCGCCGGATTCCCGCGCCTTATTTCCCTGGTTTTCAGTTTTTTCCTGTGCTTCCTCCCCGCCGCCGGCCAGACCAGCCTGGACGCCGAATTGCGGAACCTGGAGGAAAAAGTCCGCCTTGAGTCATCCGGCTCCGCCGGGGCGGAGGATCTGAAGCGGCTGGCCGGCCTCCGGGAACTTTCCGGCGACATGGAAGGGGCCGCCGCTTCCTGGGAACTGGCCGCCGGCGGGGGCCGGGATAACCAGGCCCTCCTGCGGGGGGCCGCCTGCTTCATGGCCCTGGGGGACTGGGAACGGGCGGACGCCGCCATAAAGGGGGTCCTCCTTGGCGGCGGGGAAGAACGGCTTCAGGCCCATTTTCTCCGGGCCCAAATGGAAGGGCTGCGGAGCGGCGGGACCGATACGGCGGCCCTCCTTTCCCTTTTGGAGGACCCCGCCTACGGGGACTACCGGCCCCGGATATACTTCAGCCTCTGGAAGTTTAGCGGCCAGGAAAGCTGGCAAAGGAAGCTGGCGGGGGAATTCCCCCGCAGCCCCGAAGGCCGCCTCGCCGCCGGGACAGGAACCGGGGCCGTAGCCGTCACGGCGGAACCCAGTCCCATGTGGCTGCTCTTTGCCGCCGCTCCGCCGGCAGCCCGCCGGCCCGCGGGACAACCCGCCGCCTCTTCCACTGCTCCCCGGCCCCCGGCCCCCCCGCAGCCCGCCTCCTCCTCCCCGGCCCGCCCCCCCGCGCCGGGGGAAACCCTGCTGCAGGCCGGGCTTTTCAGCCGGGAGGCAAACGCCCAGGCCCTGCTGGAAAAGCTGCGGGCCGCCGGCTTCCCCGCCCTGGCGGAACGGCAGAGCCGGGCCGGGGGAAACTACACCGCCGTCTATATACGGCCGGGACCGGATATAAACCAAAGCATCCGGGACCTAAAGGCCGCGGGCTTCGATTCCTTTCCCGTTACCCTGGGCCAAGGCGGCGGGTAGTAATTTAGCTTCCCGGACTAAGGGTCAAGGGCCCTTCGTTGAGTTTCCTGATCCCCATGGCCCCTATGCGGGCCCGGGAAAGAATTAGGCTGTCCCCCGACCGTTCTACCAGGTAGATTTCCCGGGGGCCCCCGTCCTGGGGACGCAGTTCCAGGGCTTCCTGGCTGTCAACGGGGAAAAAGGCGTAATGCCCCTGTTCCAAATTTTCCCCGGAGCGGATTTCATAAGCGCCCTCCGCTGAGAAGCGGATCTGCCCCAGGGGACTTTCGTAGCTGGCGTTAAGGTAGGGGGATTGGGGGGAAGGTTTCCCCTTTTCCGCGGACCTGGCCCGGCGGAAAGAACCGTCCCAGGTGTTGTCCGCCGATATTTTCAGCCGCACGTCCTCAAAGACCTTAACCCGGATGCTCTCCACGGATTCCAGTTCAATGTCGATGGTCCTCCTCAGGGTAGTAACCGAAACACTCTGGGTTGCCACATAGAGGCCGTAGCGGGTGGGGCTAGAATTCTGCCAGGTAAAGATCTGCTGGGCCCCGTCGCCGAAAAAGGTGATCTCCCGGTTGGGGGGATCAAAATAGATATAGCGCCTGTTATCCAGCGTTCCTTCCGGGCTTACGGAGTACCATAAATCGTGGATGAAATTCTCGAAAACGCCGGGTTTCCCGCTGAGGAGTTCCTGCAGGCGGCGCTGTTCTATCTGGGGCCCCGGGGCCCTGGTGATCCGGCTTTGCTCGTACTGTCCCGCAGCGCTGTTGTAGGTGTAGATGATCTCCACCTGATCCAGAATATTTTCCGACTGGGGATCATGCCCATAGGCGGCGATAGGAAAACTCGTCCCCTGGGAAATTCCCCGCTGGTAGGATTGGGGCCGCTCGGATTCCTGAATCCGAATAGAACCGTCTATCCGCAGGTCCGCTATTTTTTTGAAGGGTTCAGCGCCGCCCTCCGCGCCCTTGGGGATTCGCCGGAACACGCTGAGGGTGTGGATTCCCTGGTCCCCCATGCCGGTAACGGCGACACAGATACTCCGGTCTCCGATAAGGTCCTGTATCCTCATGGAAAAGGTGAGGGGTCTGGTGACGGCGGTGGGGGCGTCCCATACCCGCAGGTATCCGCCCTGCTCCCCGTCGTAATCTACATAGGCGATATGAACCGGCCCCTCCGCTTCCGGCAAATTCCGGTAGGCGATAATCTGTTCTTCCACCGGGTCTTCATCCATGTCCAGGGTAAGGACGGAAAGCATTACTTCTCCGTCCCGGAGGGCGATCTTCGTATTGATAATATCTTCGTAGGCCATTCGTTCCGCGGGGGAATCGAATTCCGGTTCCCCGCTTTCCCGTTCCCTGGGAATGATGATTCGGGGCTGCCGGGCTTCCCCGTTTTTCCGGGGAAAAAGATGATCCCATGGCCGGGTGATCATAAAACCCAGGACCAGGGCAAGGGCCCCGGTGAGGATTATTCCGCATAATCTGAAAAACCGTTTGATCATCGGCGGGAAGCCCCCCGGGCCGGAAATAAACGCCGTCGGATCATCGGTTCGACAGAAACGAATCGGCGGCTTCCCGCACCTGCTGCCCTATGTCCAGGGCGATGATCAGCGCCCGCCAGCCGGGAAATTCCAGGACCCGGGAATACCGGAGGTAGGGCAAGGCGGCTTCGGTATGGGCGGGGGAAAGGGCTCCGGGGGAGCTTACCAGGATGGTATAGGTCATAATGGGGCTCCGGTTCCCCGAAACCCCCCGGGCGGCCCGGAGGGCTCCGGCAAAATCCGCCGAGGCGGAACCGGGCAGGGGTCTTTGGATAAGTTCTTTGATATTCTCCCGGTTATCCGCTTCCAGGAGGCCCTGGTAAAGAACCATGGCCTGTTCCTCGGCGATCCATATCCGCAGGTAATCTCCCTCCTGGAACATGCCGTCCACCAGGGATTCACAGATCCAGCTCTGGGCGCCGGTTTTCCCCATGTACCGGGAACCGTCGATGATCAGGTTTATGTCGATGGGACCGTTCCGCCCCCGGGAACGGAGCTGTCCCCAGGAACGAAATTCCGCCCTTTCGGCGGTCTGGGCGCCCAGGGAAACAAGGCCGGCAAGGAGGATACACAGCAGAAACATTTTTTTCATGTTTTTAAGAATAGCGTAAAGATGCTCCCGGTGTCAGTCACCGGTACAGGCCAGCTGTAATAAATGCATACGTTTTTGCGGCTTTTGTTCCAGCTAAAACATGGCATGAATGCCATGTTTTAGCCGCAAACGAAGTTTGCGCGCGCAAGGGATTGTAGGGGGCGCGCAGCGCGCCACCGCAGTCCCGCCAGAGGCGGGACGAGGAGGCCGGAGCGGGGCAACGGTAGTTGCCTCCGCGGAGCCCCGGAAAGCCCGGTCCCCGGTAAAGCCGGGGATGCGCCCATAGACATTCGACCTATCTGAGACACTAACGCGCCTGGAGACGTTGACGCGCCTTCCTGTGGGCGGGATCAAGGCGAACAGCCCTCCGCCATTCCGCCCATGCCCTGGCCGTTTCTCCCCGCTCCGCATACAGCTCACCCAGCCGGTA
>JAIRNB010000295.1 GCA_031258265.1 Treponema sp.
GCCACAGTAGACTAATAAACAACCTGCGGTTGTTTTTTCTTGGCCTGCGCCAAGGATGGAAGCGGAAATACTTTTACCCGCAGGGTAAAAGATTGAAGCGGACAGCCTGGTCCCGCCGCGAAGCGGCGGGAGGCGCCCATAATTATTTCTGGTATCGGAAGGTTTACAGGCGGAACGCGACAAGCTCCTACGAATCAAAGCGGCAGTCTTGAATTTCCCCGCTGAAGATCGCTTTACCGGCTGCCGCTATAAGCCCTTTGTCCCGCGGGGACAGGGGACGGAACGGACTGATTAAAAGGGCCGGGCCGTCTTTTTTCCACTTGGCCCGCAGGCGGCCCCGGAGCAGTACGGTGGGGTGAACAATGCCGCTGTTGGTAATAACCTTTCTCCGGTCTTCGCTGTCCATCACCCGGGAGCGGTCCCGGTAGCCCATAATAATCTGATCGAAGCCCGCAAGGAATATACAGGGCGGGACGGCCCCCGTTTCGGGCAGTTCCCCCAGGTAAAAGTAATCTTTCCCCCCGGATGAAAGGCGGCGGAGTTTTATATTAAATCCCTTGATAAGGGCCTCCAGTTCCCGCCGTTTGTATCCGGTAAAGCTTGCGGCGTCTTCGATTGAGGCCGGGCCGAAGGATTCAAAATACCGGCGCAGTAACACTGCCCTGGCCTCATCCCTGGGCAGGACTTGGATAGGGGGACAGGGGACAAACAGCTTGGCTGTTCCCGGATGGTAGGAGATAAGCCCTCGGCGGCTCATTTCGTAGAGGAGCCCGCCCCAGCCGTGGAAGACGTTCCCCTCCTCCTCGGCGGATATGCCCCTTTCCCGGCATTGCTTTTTCAGGGCCTCCCTGCCGCGGATTCCCTGGTTGATCCGGTCCATGAGGAAATCGGACCAGTACGCCATCCGCCTGGCCTGGAGCCCCCAGCCGTCATGCCAGTCTTCGGGAATTCCCTGGGCGGAAAGGAAAAGCCCCAGTTCCTTTTCCAGCACCGTGTGAAGGGTCTTTCTAAAGGTCCAGGTTTTTACCAGGCCCTTGTGCCAGCGTTCCTCATCAAAATCACTGCAGCGGATTCGCAGGGCATATTTTGGATTATTGGCAAACTGGGCCTGGAAGCCGCAGAGTTTTGACAGCACCGTCCCGCAGGGGGCCTTGCCGTCCAGGTACTGCCGCCGCAGGGAAACGGAGAGGAATTCCCTGGGGTCCATGCTATTTAATCACCGTGGAAGCGCCCTGGCGGTCAAAGTCCGTTTTAAAAGTGGGAAGCAGGGGAAGTCCCGTATCTACCAGAGCTTCGCCGGTGAAGCGGTACGGCACTGTTCCCAGGGCAATCACCTCGTCCAGAAGTTCCCGCCTCATGTTGGTAAAGTTCATTTCCAGAAAAAGCCGGGCCTCCGCCTGTCCCCGGGCGGGAACCGCCAGCAGGTCCCGTTCCCTGCCCCTGGCCCAGAAGCGTCCCCTGCCGTAAAGTTCATAACTAAGGGACGACAGGGTTACGGGGAAAATATTCGGGTTATTTATAGTAAGATCAACGCGAAAACGGGTGTTTACCAGTTCCGCCTTGATAATGGCGATGGCGGCGATGGTAAACTCCGGCGCCCGAATTCGGGGAAAGGCGGCGTCCACCCTTAGGGGAATCTCCCCCTCCGGGACGGCCAGGTTAAGTTCCAGTTCGCAGCGGTATTCATCAAAATCCCCCTCCCCTTCCCTTTCCCCTTCCGGCAGATCAAGAACCAGATTCAGGGAAAGGCTTCCGCCGCCGGGCTCCGGAACTATTTCGCCGGAAGAGTCCCATTCCTCACCGTTAAGGGTAAGCTTCCAGTTCTGGAGATTTATCCCCAATTCCCGGGCCCGGAGATTCTCCGCCCCCAGGGTGTAACGCAGGGATACCTGGCGGGGACTCAGCGCCCGGGCCTCCTCAAAGTCCAGGCTGTAGCGGGGCGCTTCCAGGGGAGGGGGGGCCTCCGGTTCAGGCAGGGCCGGGGGAGGGGCCGGAGGGCTGGCGCAGGAATTCCACAGGCACAAGGCCGCCGACAGGAGGAACAGCTTAAAAAAAGGGCAACGCATATTGGTTTATCGGCGGGTATTGCCCTGTTGCGGAGCGATTCCCCGGTCCCGCCTGAGTTAATTCCCGGCGGGCAGCAGGCTGGTGATATGGTTTATGGGGCCGCTCTTCCGTTTCAAATGGTCCTGAAGGCCCCCGCCGATTGCCTCCGCCCCGGCCAGGTAAGAATCGGCAAAAAACACGATGGGGACAATCCGATCCCCGTCGGGTACCCCGTAAGCTTCAAAAAAAGCGGCGATCCGTTCACCGTTATTGCCGGAACGGGTGTTTATCCGGGTGATGTCCAGGGGGATATTCCTGCCTTCGACTTCGACGGTTTTGGATAAGCGGTCGATAAGGGGCGTCGCCTTTGCACATTCCGGGCAGGTAATCCGGTAGAAATACACGATATTGGCATGATCCCGGCGAACCGGGTAATCGTCAAAAAGCCGGTCCCCGGTTTTTTTCCCCGCCGGGCTGTAGACCCGCCTGTTTACAAAAATATCTTCCCCGGCGGTCAAATAAGCTTCCCGGATATTGGCGGCGATGGTATCAAAACCTTGAAACACCCTTCCCCCGGCGATAAGGACCGGCAGGCTCAGGTTATCGCGGCTGATGCCCAGAGAATCGGTAATCCGCTCGTATTCGGCGCGGCCCGATGTATGAAAAACATTATAAACGGGAAAATTGTGGGGATAACGGTTCCGATCTTCATTTGGAAGCTTTTCATCCAGCATGGTAAAATATTTCCCGGATTCATTGCAGAGTTCACAGAGTTCTTCGTAAAAATAGTACAGTTCCACCTTATCCGGCAGTTCCACCGGCCGGGAATCCGAAACAGGGCGGGCAAAGACGGGAAAAGCGGATACCAGCGTCAACAGCGCCATCGAAAGAAGGGGGCACGGATCTTGGAAAGTCTCTGGCTTCATGGGTTTCTCCTTAGTCTATTTATAACTTCAAAGGGTATATCCGGTGTACAGGAATCCTCCGCCACACCATACCTGCCGTATTTAGGTATAGACCTGTACAGATGTTCGATCCTCACCTCGGCCATGGCCATGAACCAGCCGGGTTCTGAAAGCCCCTGGTTGATTTTCTGTCCTTCATTATGGACGGCCGCGGATCAATTTGTCAAGTTTTTACGGGTTTTACGATTTTTACGGCAGCGTATGTTCCATGGCATGGGCAGCCGGAAAACTGAGCTTGTTCCAAAACCCGGTTGGTTTCGGAACAAGCTCTTGGAAAAACCGGCCGAAGCCCGGTTTTTTCGCCAAATTCAAGGAGGCTGTTCCAAAAGCTGAAGTTTTGGAACAGCCTCAACTATCAAAAACAAAAAATATCAAAAAAACTTGACCGCAGGAAAAACCGGGTTTACCATATTTACTAACGAGTCTTCCTTTGGTGGAGTAATTATAAGATCATGAATTGTGGTATTTTTTTCAGTAACAAAGCAACGGTTACCCCCCCCCCCCCCCCCCACGTCTGTATAGTAGTTTTCCCTTTACTACACCCGGTTTTCTGCCGGTTATTTTTTATTCTTCTTCTCCGGAGGTTGTCTGATGATCAGCAGAGCAACAAATTCATTGCCCTTTCATAAGATCGGGTTTTGGCGCAGCAGATGGAATGTCCGGGCCTTATACGCAATGCTGGCCATTCCGGTAGTATATGTTTTCATATTTAACTACATCCCCATATACGGCGTCCTTATGGCCTTTAAGCGTTTTGAACCCCGGCTGGGTGTTTGGGCCAGTAAATGGGTCGGCTTCTATAATTTCCAGCGGTTTTTTACATCGCCTAATTTCGCTATAATTCTGCGGAACACCCTTACCCTGAGCGTGTATCAGCTTATTGTCGGCTTCCCCTTCCCCATTCTGCTGGCCGTTTTTGTAAACCACAGCATGCACCGCAAATTCAGCAAGGTCGTACAATCTATTACCTTTGCCCCGTATTTTTTTTCCGCGGTAGTGCTGGTTGCCCTGATTGTCCAGGTACTTTCCATGCGTACCGGGGGCATCAATATTCTTATCCAGGCCCTGGGGGGTAAACAGTTTAACTTTATGGGTTCCCCCCAATGGTTTCCCCAGATTTATGTGTGGTCCGGTATATGGCAGGCCACCGGATATTCGGCGATCATATACATTTCTTCCCTTTCCTCGGTGGACCCCACCATGCACGAGGCGGCAATTATAGACGGGGCCACGATATGGCAGCGGATATGGCATGTTGATATAGCGACAATAAAACCCATCATTATCATCATGATTATCCTGAGCATGGGTTCCATCCTGGGGGTTGCTTTTGAAAAAGCGTACCTCATGCAGACCCCCCTAAACCTTGATACCTCGGAAATTATCGCCACGTATACATACAAAGTCGGAATCGGCGGTAGTAACAGCGTCCGGGCGGACTACTCTTTCGGAACGGCCATAGGCCTCTTTCAGAATGTGGTGGGAGTTATTCTAACTCTTTCGGTTAATCAGATCGCACGGAGACTCTCCGGCGAGAGCCTGTTCTAAGGGGATCAAAATGGCGTCACGATCATACAAAAAGCTTTCATTTGCCGACAAGATTTTTCATGTTATCTGTACCTTCTGGCTTAGTCTGGCCGGTCTGGTAGTCCTTTACCCCCTTGTCTATGCCCTTGCCTGTTCCTTTAGTTCCACGGAGGCAATCATGCAGGGCAGGGTTTTCCTCTACCCCGTAGATGTTTCCCTTCGGGCCTATGGGGCGGTGTTCGAGCATGAACTTATCGTTTCGGGCTTTCTAAACTCGCTATTGTACGTGGCGGGCGGTACTGTCGTGGCGGTTACGCTCCTGATACTTGCCGCGTATCCCCTTTCCAGAAGGGACCTGCCGGACCGGAAATTATTCCAGGTCTTTTTTGTTGTCACCATGTTTTTTAACGGCGGCATTATTCCCAATTATATCCTGATGCGGAATCTGCATTTGATTGGCAGCCGCTGGTCGCTGGTTGTAGGGTTCCTGTTCTCCTGTTACAACATGATCATTGTCAGGTCCTATTTTATGAACAGCCTTCCATCCGGGATTCTGGACGCCGCCCATATTGACGGCTGCGGGGATTTTCGTTTCTTCACTACTATCGCTATTCCCCTTTCCATGCCCGTCATTTCCGTTATGGTTTTGTTCAATGCCGTCATGATTTGGAACGAATATTTTAGGGCCATGCTGTACCTGACAAGGGCGCAGACCTATAACTTTCAAATTGTCCTGCGGAATGTCTTATTCATTGCCCAAATGCCGCCGGAAATGGTCGCCGCCATGGACCCCAACGCTTCGGACGCGGCCCGTACCATGCTGCAACAACTTCGTTATGCGGTATTGATAGTCGGCGCCCTGCCCATGATGACTCTTTATCCTTTTATTCAAAAGTATTTTATCCGGGGCATGCTGATAGGAAGTCTTAAAGAATAGAGCTGTTCAAAAACTTCAGTCTTGAAAGAGCAGCCTTTTGAAAGGGCAGCCATTAAAAAAAGTAGTTTTGCAGGCCGTAGGCCGAAAAACTGCAAGAGCCGTTAACCGTCTTACGACGATAACGAAAATATTATTTATCCGGAGGAGGATTGTATGAGGAAGAAACAGGTTTTTACCGCTGTTTTGTGTCTGTTTCTGGTTTCTTTTTCCCTGTCATGTTCTAAAAAAGGGGGGGCGGATGTAACTCCCGGCGGAACGCCCATTAAGGGACGGCTCACCATGCTTGTCGGCGATATTACCACGCTGGTCACCAGCTACGATTACAAGGATAATTCTTTTACCCGTAGACTGGTGGACGAAACCGGGGTCTGGGTGGATATTATTGCCGTCTCTAATGCGGATTTCCCCGACAAATTTAATGTCATGATTAGTTCCGGGGATTATCCTGATGTCCTTAATACCGCAAACCGCAACTTTACCCGGAATGACCTGGATTATTTTGGCCGCCAGCAGGGGATTTTTCAGGAGCTTGATCAATACGATCTTTACAGTTACCCGCTCATCAACCAAATGCTGACGGATCATGCCGCCATAGTCAGCAAACTTAAAGCCGGTGACGGCAAGTTTTACGCCCTGGCCGATGTCAACGATTGTCTGCATTGCACCCACGCAAACGGCAGGGGTTACTATTTTATGCCCTTCCTTCGGGACAGCCCCTGGAAAGGTGAACCGCCCCGGACTCTTGAGGATTTTGCCGAATATCTCCGGTATATCAAGAAAAATGACGTGAACGGAAACGGAGATCCCAACGATGAAATCCCCATGGTTACCGACAAGAACTATATTCGGACCATGATTGCCTATTTCGCAAAGGCTTTTATGCCCTGGGTAAAATACGGCACCAGCGATGGCATGGCGGTACGAAACGGGCAAATATGGGAACAGTACCGGGAAAATGAATTCCGGGAATCCCTTAAATACCTTGCCGGCCTCTATAAAGAGGGCCTTATCGCGGAAAATTCATTTACCATGACCACCGATGAAATGCAGGCCCTGGGTGAAACGCCGGACCCCTCATACGCGGTGGGCCTGGTGGATTGGCAGGGTGAATTGGGCAAAGGGAACGGCAGCGCCCGGTTCCCCTATTGGTTCCATTTGTATCCCTTAAAGGGGCCCACCGGTCAGGAATGGGGCTTTAACGGCGATCCCACTTCGATTTTGAACGCCGAATACGTCATTACCAACAAGGCCACCGGCGATAAGCCCAAATGGGCCCTGGAATTTTACAATGCCATGATGGAATTCGACAACATGCTTTGGGGTTATTCCGGTGAGAAGGGAACCTTTTACGGCGATCCGGACCCGGGAGAGAAGTCCCTGGGCGGCGGTACCCCCCGTTTCAAGCTGCTCATCCCCTTTGCCTCCCAGCCGGTTAATACTTCCTGGGATCAGCGGAACTGCATGAACCGGACCCTGGAATTCCGTCTTTCGGAACAGGCCTCCGATGTCGATACGGTATACCGCTGGTTTGACACCGGGGAAGAATCCCTGTATCCCAAGATGATCGAAAATAAGGCCTATAACGAGCTGCAGTGGATTTACTTTACCGCCAACCGTTCCGTACCCTGGGCGATCCCGAATGAGATGTTCATTCCTCCCATGGCCATGAGCGAGGATGACGGGAACCGTATTTCGGACATCATGGCTTTGATTCACCCCTACAAGGAGAAGGCCTGGTCGGAGTTTGTCGT
>JAIRNB010000345.1 GCA_031258265.1 Treponema sp.
GGCGGGACGAGGAGGCCGGAGCGGGTAAGGGACCCGCGGAGCCCCGGATAGCCCGGTCCCCCTTGAAATTGTCGCGCAAGCGGCAACCTTGAGCCGGGGATGCGCCCAATTATAGATTCTTGCCCGGATTAAGATTGGGGTGTTAGGCTTCCCCCGAATCGGCTAACTATGCTGGGATGAGAAGGCAACGAGGGAAAGGACAAAGAGAACCCCCGCGCTGATGCAGTAAATGATCAGGGTAAGGGAAAAGCCAAGATTCAATACTGAGTAGATGCCCAGGATGTTTAGGATATGCCGGTAGAAGTAGAGCAGCTCGTAGAAAACCAGGGGCAGGATAAAAAGCATGGGGACAAAGACGTAGCGGGCGTGGGAGAGGGCCCGGAAACGCCAGCCGATGATGATGATGAAAATTGCCATGGGCAGGAAGAACAGGGGTTCGCAGAGGCGGTAGATGATCTCCGCCTCAAAGACCTGGGGTATATAACCGTAGGAGCTTAGGGCCCGGGAACCGGCGAGGAGATCCCCCAGGGAGAATCCGTCCAGGGGGGATACGTTGTTCTTTGAACCGGGGGGATTGGCCAGGCCGCGCCATGTATAACAAAGCAGGCTGAAGCTTTCAAAATTCAGATCCAGCATTACCTGGTTGTCCCCGATGAGCGACCGGAAAAAACCTCCCGCGGCCCCGGAGATATTGGCGTTCATCGTAGAGCGGCGGACGGAACCGGCCGTTTCCAGGGAATTCCATACCGGCTCCCAATGCCGGTTTTTATCATCCCGGTCCAGGGCATGCATCAGCACCACTACCCGGGACTGATCGCCTAAGGTCATGGGGATAATCTTGGCATAGGGGGCATGGAAACGGGATTCCGGCCGGTTTGCGCTGTCGAAACAGATAAATTCAACTCCCAGGCCGTAGCCGTAATCCTGATACAGGGAAATTGAATCGAAGCGGATAATTCCCCGGCCTATGCCGCCGCTGCGGGGCTGGTAAGGCAGGGAAAAGATTGCGTTGGTCAGGGTACTTCCCACCCCGCGGCTCATCTCATCGGTAAAAAAAGCGATGTCCTGGGTACCCTGTTCGCTTTTTTGGAGAAAATTTTTGACATCGGGATCCCCGGGGTTCTGCGCCAACAGTTCCCGGAAGATGTAGTAGGCCCTTATCCAGTCTCCGGCAATCATGGCCTCGTAACCGGATTGTTTTAGCTGGAAACGGGCGTAGAGTTCCCTTTCCCGGATATTGGGGGCCAGGGATGATATTTTATCCCACGCCAGGCCCGCGGCCCTGGAGGCGGAGGCTTCCTCCGGGCTCCCCCGCTGGGCAAGCTGTACGCCCAGGGTGGCAAGCCAGTGGGCGTCGTAGTACCGCTCTTCCCGGATGGCCGTGGCGGCCATATCCAGGGCCTCCAGGGTATTCAGAGGCTGCCGCTGTTCCGCTATGCGGCCTGACGCGGCCCCCGTACCGCGGCTGGGGGAACCGGGGATTGAATTATCCAACAGACTCCAGTCTTCCGCGGCCTCATTTTCCTCCAGGAGGGTCCGCTGTTTCCCTTCACTCCGAATCCTCTCCTCTTCCAGCTCAATTTCGGTTTTCTCCCGCATCTCCGCAAGTTCGGGACTGCCGGGCCAGACTTGGGCGGCAATATTCAGGAAATCGGCGGCTTCGTTCCACTTTTCCTGTTCCACACAATCTTTGGCCAGGTCCCGGGCAAGGCGGTACATACTCCCCTGGTAACTCATATCGATCCGCTTGTTCTGAAACACCGGCTGGACTAAAAAGAAAAACAGGGCATAAACAATGGCGGCCAGAATGGCGGTGACAATGATCCCCCTGAACTGTTCCAAAAAATGGGGGGAAAAACTCTTGTACTCGTTGTAGTAGATCCGAAACCCGAAGGGAATAGTCAAACCGCTGAAAGCCAGGGCGGGCGACAGGGAAAGGATTTCCAAAATCCCCAGGGTGAAGCGCCAGTCCCTGGAAAAAATAGAGAGGGGCGCCCCCTGGCGGGGGAAGAAAAAACGGAAAACCAGGATGACCAGGAAAGAGGCCAGCATGTAATAGACAAACAAGGCCGGCGGGGAAACCCAGCTTTCCTTTCTAAGCTTCATAGGGACCTTTCCTCCGGGCCAAAAAGCTTAGAAAGGTGTACAGGCAGATCAAAGAACCCAGGAATACAAAGACCAGGGGAACGGCGTAATGGGGGGGGATCAGCTCCCCCAGCAGATTGTTCAGAATTCCCTCTGTCTCAGGAGTATCAAGAAAGACCTCCATGGATAGAATACCCCGGAAAACAAGGATCCCCAGGAAAAGGTTGGCCAGGGGCCAGTGGCTCAGGGCCAGGGCAAAACGCAGGGAAACCAGGAGAAAAACCAGGGTACAGGTATAGACGGCAAAGGATAGGAGGCTTCCGTCCGGGGAACCGATGCGTTTTACCAGTTCCCCGCCGGCGAGGGAAAAATCAATGACAAAACTCTGCAGAATCCAGGCGGTATCGGTTCTAAAGGAAATGGGCGGCAGGCTGATTGGCTTACCGTCCGGCCCCCGGGGCAGTTCCTGGTAGAGTAAGGGCCGTCCGGGGATAGACACCACCCGGGGGCCCCAGGTGTCTTTCGGGTCCTGGATAAGGACGATGGCGTTGTCGGCCTGGGTCAGGATAAGGCCGGGATTCCCCAACGATTTGGAAGGGGCAAGGTACTCCGCAAACCGGGACAGGCTTTCCGCCCCCACGGTGATGCCGAAACAGACGGCGGAACCCAGAATAAACAGGCAGAGCATGGCGGCGGGGGCAAAAATCCGGCGTCTTACCGTGTAGCTAAGGCTAAGAAGCAGGGAAAAATAGAGGGCCGCGGGCAGGGCCCAGCGGAACGCGGCCAGCAGTTCCTCCCCAAGACGCCCGTCCCGGGGGGGCATGGAACGGATAATATCGATCCTGATATGCAAAAAACGGACACAGGCGGCCAAAATAAAGAGGGCGGCAAAGGAAATAGTGAAAAAAAGCGCCAGTTTGGCAATATTTTTCATTTTGTTACAGAGACTAACATGGCCTTATTGCTAATGCAAGCGCAGCGCCGCCAAGACTCCCTGCCCTTCCTGGGGAAAAACTGTTAATAATTCCGGGGATACTTGAAACTGTATCCCTTTTCATACAATAACAGAAATGGTGAAGGGACCGGACAAAAGACCTGTACGCTAATTCCTTATAGGATAAGGAATTATGTTTTATAAATAAAAATCCGGGTACGGAAAAATACAAAAAAACAACGGTTTTGGAAAGGGAAACCTTCGCCACCCATGAATTTGCCATTTCAAACTTGTTAATAACTTGTGTATAGCCTGCGGGGGAATACCGGAAAGAAGTGCAAAAACTTCCGGCCGGGGGTCCGGCGGGGGTCCGGCCGGAGGGGGGAACTAAGAAGATTTCCCGGGGAGGGCCTGCATTTTTGCTTTAAGATCCGCCAGCAGGTTGTCGGCGGTGCTATCGGAGCTTTCCAATGCCGCAAAACGCTTATCCAGGTCATTATCGCTGGTAAAATCCTCCAGCTCCTTAGAGGCGTCGGCCTGGGCTTCCATCTGATCCACCTTTTGGGCCATGCGGTCAAAGGCGTCAAAGGCGCTCCGGTTCCCCGACACGCTGGAAATGGTATCCTGAATCTTCTGCTGGGCCTCCGCCCGTTTAGCCCGGGCGATAAGCAGGTTCTTCTGACGCTGGGCCTTGTCGATCTTGACGGTAAGTTCTTTAAGGGAAACCTTAAGCTTGGAAACCGCCTCATGCTGGGCTTCCCATTGTTTGCGGTATTCCAGGGCGGCATTGTCGTTTTCCTGCTTACGGAGCAAAGCTTCCTTGGCAAGATCATCCTCGCCCTTCTCCACCGCCAGCACGGCCTTCCGTTCCCATTCCGCGGACTGGTTCAACTGGACATTCATCTCCCGTTCCAGCCGCTTCTCGTCCGCGATAGCCTGGGCCACCGCCTTTTTAGATTCGATAAGCTGCTCATTCATATCAATGATGAGCTGATTCAGCATCTTTTCGGGCTTTTCCGCTTTGTTAATCAGGTGGTTGACATTGGCGGCGATAAGAGTTCTAAGCCTGGAAAAGATACCCATATTTTTTAACCCAGGAAAACCTGGCCTCCATTGTCGATGGCAAGTATCGTTTTACACTCGGAACAGCGGAATCTGCCGGGTTTAAGGGCTTTAAGTTTTTTGCTGCAGATGGGGCAGGCAAATACCTTGGGGAAAAGGGACACCGTTTCGGCCACGCCGGAACGGAAGTAATTCACCGACTCATCCAGATTTTCCCGGATGTTGAAAAACTGGGAAAAACCAAGAAGCTGGAACACCTCGTACACCTTGGGTTGAATTTCCAACAGCACAAGGTCCCCGCCCCGGGGCTTTACGGATTTAAGAAAGGCGGTAAAAGAACCGATGCCGGTGGAAGAAACATAATTTAACCCATTACACTGGAAAATAAGCTTGATAAACCCCTTTTCAATCGCCTTGGCAACCCGTTTCTGAAAATAGTTAGAGTTATAAGTATCAATATATCCGTTTAAATAAAGAATTAAGCACCCGTCGATCCCCTCTACCTTCTGAAGCTGTATTTTAAGGCTTTCGTCTTTTTCATCATCAAAACCGTAAACTATTTCGTTATTCGTCATGATGCTCCTTAACCACCCCCGTCATCCGTTGACGGATAATTTCTGTATCTTAATAGTTTGGAAACGCTTTGTCAAACTAAAACAAAACCAAGACAGGGCGGCGTTTACCTTTTTCGTTTGTTTATGGGCGCATTTTTGCGTGCGCCGCACGCAAAAACCGGGCTTTCCACTCCAATTCCTCAGCTTTACCTGCGGTAAAGCCTCCGGTATTTCCGTTTCAATCCCTTGCGCTGCTAAAACATGGCATCCATGCCATGTTTTAGCTTTACGTTTTTGCTTCGCAAAAACGTATACACCTATCACAGCCGGCATCCTGCCGGCAGGCTGTATATCAACAAACGCGGCACCGCATAGCGCCATCGTATGCCCCCAAATTGAAAAATGCGCCTCAGCTTTAGCTGAGGCAGGGCGCGCGCGGCCCAAACCGCAGGTTTGGGCTGGAACAAAAGCCGCAAAAACGTATACACCTATCACAGCCGGCATCCTGCCGGCAGGCTGTATATCAACAAACGCGGCACCGCATAGCGCCAGTGATTCCCCAGATATTGAGCAATGCGGCCAAGCTTTAGCTTGGCCAGGGCGCGCGCGGCCCAAACCGCAGGTTTGGGCTGGAACAAAAGCCGCAAAAGGGTAAATACCAATGCCCTGAAACCAAGACCCCGGGGCCAGGACATCCGGCGGTAAACTGTTTGCCGCGCTTCACCCATAAAACCTTGCTCCACCCATAAAACCTTCAAACGCCCATCCCAAGGGCGGCCGCCAGTCCCAAAACCCGG
>JAIRNB010000306.1 GCA_031258265.1 Treponema sp.
CCACGCCATGTTGCCGGTAGCCGAATACACACGTTCAACGTTTCACGTGCCATTTTGGGGCGGGCCGCTTTCAGATGTTTCTGCCCGGGCCATTTTTTCTTTCAAATTCGGAATTGCTGCTCATAAGGACGCCTATATTGACATTTAACTTCTTGACCCCTACAATCATCATAGCAAAGTGTTGTATTTAGAGATAAAACATACTAAATGCGTATTATTTATCATGATTGAGTGGTTTTTCAGCGCTTTGGCGCCGGAAAATAAGGAGCGGCGTGAAGAACACAATGGGTGGGCAGGAATTGCTGCGTTTGGAGGGAATCGAAAAGCGTTTCGGCGCCGTTGAGGTCCTTAAGGGGATCGATCTTTCCGTAAATGCCGGTGAGTTTATCACCCTGCTGGGTTCCTCGGGCTGCGGGAAAACCACCACCCTGCGGATCATCGCGGGACTTGAAGAGGCCGACGCCGGCCGGGTGTTCCTGGGCGGACAGGATGTGACCAAGCTGGAACCTAACCGGCGGGATGTGAACATGGTTTTTCAAAATTATGCCCTGTTTCCCCACATGAATGTGGAAATGAACATTTCCTACAGCCTCCGCTTGAAACACCGCCCCCGGGGGGAAATAAAAAAAGCCGTGGCGGATGTCCTGGATTTGGTACGCCTGACCGGGTATGAACGGCGGATGCCGAATGAACTTTCCGGGGGACAGTGCCAGCGGGTTGCGGTGGCCCGGGCGATAGTGAACCGGCCCAAGGTACTGCTCCTGGACGAACCCCTGGGGGCGCTGGACTTACAACTCCGCCGTCAGATGCAGATAGAATTGAAGGGCCTGCAAAAACACCTGGGAATTACCTTCATTTATATAACCCATGATCAGGAGGAGGCCCTGAATATGTCGGATCGCATCGTGGTGATGCGGGACGGCGTGTTTGAACAGACCGGTTCCGCCTCGGATGTATACGATCGTCCCAGGACCAGTTTTGTGGCCCAATTTGTGGGGAATGCGAATATATTGAAGGGAAGCATCGGTTCGGCGGTTCCCGGTTCCGCCGGACCTGCCGAACCGGGGGAAGCCGGGGGCAGGCAGGTCCTGATCTTTGAGCATCCCTCCGGCCGGGTCCTGATCGAAGGCGGAAAAGAGGGGCCGGGACAGGGGGTAACCCTGGCGATCCGCAGTGAATATGTAGAATTTTCGCCGGCGGCCCCTGAAACGGCCGGCAGCCTTGAGGGTTCGGCGGACCTTAGGGGGCCCCAGCCCGGGGGACCAGAGGGGCTGGCTGCGGTAATCACGGACAAAAGCTTTGCCGCCGGTCAGCTTCGTATCACCGCGGCGCTGCGGAGCGGCGGCTCCATAACGGCCAGCCGGCACGGTATTGACTCCCGGCTGCAGATCGGGCAGGAAGTACGGGTCCATTGGCCCCCTGCCCGGGCTGTCCTGGTGGACAGGGACGGCCAGGGATGAGGACCACCGGCCCTTCGCTTAAGATCCCCCCCGGAAGGAAGCGTAAACCGGCGGGATCCCTTGCGGTTTTACCGATGTACTTTTTTACCCTGGCCTTTATTCTGGGGCCCCTGATCTATATGCTGGGATTAAGCTTCATGCGGCGTTCCGGCGCCTGGGGGGTCAGTTCCGCCTTTTCCCCGCAGAACTATCTGCGGATCCTTGAGCCGGTCTATCTTGAAACCTTTATCCAGTCGGTAAGGCTGGCCCTGCTCAGTACCTCCCTGGTGGTCCTGATTGGATACCCCTTCGGTTATTTTATGGCCCGTCTCGGTCCTGTTTGGAAAGGCCGGGTCATGTTGTTCCTGATCATCCCCTTCTGGACCAATTCTCTGATGCGCCTCTACGGCTGGATCATCCTGTTCCGCGCCAACGGCGTGCTGGATTCCGCCTTGATGACCCTGGGACTCACCGTCGGACCCCTGCGCTTACTCTATACCTATCCTGCGGTGGCGACCGGCATGGTCTATGCCCTCCTGCCTTTTATGGTTTATGCCGTATACGCCAGCGCCGAAAAACTGGATTGGAGCCTGGTGGAGGCGGCCCGGAATCTGGGAGCCTCGAGGGTCCGGGCCTTTTTTAGCATCATCCTTCCCCTTACCATGCCGGGCCTTTTCTCCGGGGTAATCCTCACCTTTATCCCCTCCATGGGCCTGTATTTTATCGCCGATATTCTGGGGGGAAATAAGGTCGTCCTGGTGGGCAGCCTTATTCAGGAGCAGTTGATGAAGGTCCACGACTGGCCCTTTGCCGCGGCCCTGAGTGTGGTACTTATGGCCATGACCAGCCTCTTCCTCTTTTTATACCGCCAGCTTACCCGGTCCGCGGAAAGCTGGATTTCCGCGGGAAAATTCGCCGGCCGGACCAGTATTCCGGAGGGATTGGTATGAAAAGGCTGCGGCTGCTGCCCAACCTGTATATCGGGGTGATCCTGGTTATGATGTATATACCCATCCTGCTGGTTATTCTCTATTCTTTTAACGCCAGCCGCCTGAGTTCGGTATGGGAGGGCTTTACCCTTACATGGTACCAGGAGCTTTTCAGGGACCGCAGTATGTTTCAGGCCCTGCGGAACAGCGCGGTCCTGGCCCTGCTGAGCAGTCTCTCCGCGGGTTTCATCGGGACTTTGGCGGCGGCGGGAATGGCGCGGTCCCGGCCTCCCGGCGCCGGGGCAATGGAGTACCTCGCGACCCTTCCCATCATGGTGCCGGAGATTATCCTGGGCATGGTATTCCTCGCCTTCTTTTCGCTCCTGGCCCTGCCCTTTGGGATGTTCACCCTGGTAATCGCCCATACCGCCTTTTGTATCCCCTATGTATACCTGATGGTAAAGGCGCGCCTGGGAAGCATGGATAAAAGTTATGTGGAAGCCGCCAGGGATCTGGGGGCCGGAGAAATGCGGGCCTTTTACGATATCACCCTGCCCTTTATTTTTCCCGCGCTTATTTCCGGGATGCTCCTCTCCTTTGCCATGAGCTTTGACGATGTGATCATCAGCGTATTTGTCACCGGGATACATACCAATACCCTTCCTATTAAAATTTACTCCCAGATAAAAACCGGCGTTACCCCAAAGACTAACGCCTTATGCACCCTGCTCTTTGCCGCTACCGTAGTCCTCGGCCTCTGTTCCGCCGCCCTCGCCCGTCACCGGGGAGTTTCGCCGGAAATACCGCGGGATTCCGTTAACAGCGAGAAAAAATACAAAGGAGAACTGACATGAAAAAAAACATTAGAGGCTTTCCCAAAACTTTAGTTTTTGGGAAAGCAGCCTTAGATTTAGAGGAAAAAGCGGCCTTCAAGCTGCTTTTTCCAAAGCCTTTCCCAAAACTAACCTCGAACCGGAGGTTCGCGTTTTGGGAAAGGCTCATTATTCTTTTTGGGGTCCTCTCCCTCGCCCTCTTTATGGGGACCGGGTGCAGTAAAGCTAAATCCGCGGCGGCTCCGTCCGGAGGGCCGGCGGGACAACTCAACCTCTTTACCTGGGCCGAGATGTTTCCCCGGGAAATTCTTGACGGATTTGAGGCTTCCACGGGTTTCCGTATTAATTATGTAAACTTCGATTATGATGAAACCATGCTGACCAAACTGGAAACCGCGGGGGGCGGTGATTACGACCTGGTGATCGCCGACGACTATATTATCGAAACCGTGATTGCCAAGGGACTTGCCCAAAAGCTGGATAAAAGCCGCCTGTCAAACTACGGCAACATCAATCCCATTTATCAAAAACAGTTCTACGATCCCAATGACGAGTACACCGTACCCTATGGCGCCGGGGTACAAACCATTGTCTATGATCCGGAACGGGTACCCATCACCATCGGCGCTTATGCCGACCTATGGGACCCTTCCCTGGCGGACAGCGTGGGGCTGATTGAAAACCACCGGGTCATCAACGGCCTTGCCCTGAAGGTCCTGGGGGTAAGTTACAATACCGAAGATCTTGCCCTGATCCGGGCCGCCGGAGACCGGCTGCTTACCCTGGCCCCGAATATCCGCCTTATCCGGGATGATAACCTGCAGGACGAGCTGCTTTCCGGAGAGATCGCCGCCGCTGTGATGTATACCTCCCAGGTAACCATGGCAAAACTGGAGAATCCTGATCTCCAAGTGGTATTTCCCCGGGAAGGGATCGGGTTCGGCATCATGGCGGGTTTTATCCCCGGCAGGGCCCCAAACCCCGACGCCGCTTACGCCTTCCTTGATTATATCCTGGAAGCCCGGCGGGGGGCCCAGTGTTTTGAATTCCTGGGCTATTACAGTACCTATACCGCATCCGATCCCTACATTGCCGGGGAGTACAGGGATTTTCTCACCCTGCCCGAGGGGTTCAACATAAACATGGAGATGATCGGGAATATCAGCCCCGAGGCGGACGAAGTCCATGAGCTTATATGGACCGCCTTTAAGGCGGCGGCGGGAAAATAGGGCGCCGATCCGGGAAGGAGTTTCTATGCCAAGGATGCAAATTTTTTATGATTATGAATGTCCCTTCTGTAAAAAGGGTTATGAATATCTGCTTAAATTTATCGGGGACCATCCTGAGATTGAGATAGAATGGCGGCCCGTGGAGGCGCATCCCCGTCCGGAAGATCATCCGCCCCATACGGATCTATGCGTACAAAGCTACTATATTGCCCGGGAACTGGGCGCCGACATGGCGGCTTTCCATAAAACCATGTTCCGGGCGGTGGCGGCGGAACGGCGTAATGTGGAAAGCATCGAGGTCCTGACCGATATCGTTAAGGACCTCGTGGACACCGGCGCCTTTCGCGCCGCCCTGGAGGCGGGCAAATACGCGGAACAGGTAAGGGAAAACAACGATCTGGCCTATGAAAAGAGCGGCGTCTGGGCGGTTCCCGCATTTCGCATGATCCGGGCTGCGGTTCCGGTAAAAAAACTGGATGCGGTCGAGGGGCTCGGCGTCACCGAGGCTCAGGTGCGGGACTTCCTCTTAAGCACGGGCTAGTATCCCGGCAGCTTTAACCGTGTCGGGATACGAGTACCTTGTAAAGGCTAAAGGACAGGATAGAGAGCAAAAACAGCGAAGAAGAATTTTTAACCACTCTCCTATATGCTATTATATTGGGTATGTGGTATAATATGAAATATTAAGGAGAAATTTATGAATACCATTGAAAAGTTACAAAAGAATGGTGTTTTTATCAATTATGATAATATTGTAACCATTTGTAAAAAATATTTTATAAATGAATTGTCTATATTTGGTTCATCGCTTCGCGATGATTTTAATAAAGATAGTGATATAGATATCTTGGTATCTTTTAATAAAGGATCGAACATAACTCTGTTTGATATTATTGAATTGGAAAAAGAATTTTCTGAATTGCTAGACAGGGAAGTAGATATTGTTGAAAAAGAAGCATTAAAAAATCCAATACGAAAAGATAGAATTCTATCAACGCGGGAGATCATTTATGCCGCTTAATGAAAATGATTTATCATATCTTAT
>JAIRNB010000051.1 GCA_031258265.1 Treponema sp.
AAAATATCGTTTTCCCCAACACCAATACCGGGGACGCTCCCTTTGAGGATACGGGAAAGGTGATCGCGGAAAACAGGATATATCACGGCGGCCGGTATCCAAGCTGCGTTAAGCTGCCGGTATGCGGCCCGAAGCCTGCTTTCGCGGAGACGTCCGGGACTTCTTTTTCATAAGGAACTGTACAGAAATACCATGACCGGTTGGTCATGGTATTTCCTGCTGGTGTTTTGTCCGCTCTATTGAAACTATTGGAATGCCGTGTTATATTCCTGCCAATAGAAACGCTCAAGGTCCCGGTTTTGAGAGGTTTTTTATCTCATGGCGATTGCCGGCGCGTACCGC
Organism: Treponema sp.; assembly: GCA_031258265.1. Classification (GTDB taxonomy): domain Bacteria; phylum Spirochaetota; class Spirochaetia; order Treponematales; family Breznakiellaceae; genus JAISFT01. The sequence goes on from JAIRNB010000051.1 coordinate 343, forward strand.
GTTCCACGAAAGGGCCGGCGATTTTCGCTAAAAAAGCTATGGAGATCTAACCGGGGTTCCCGAAGGTTCCCTTTAAGGAGGATGACTTGAAAAATACGGTGGCCTTTGTATCGGTAGTGATTTGCGTTGTATTGTTGTCGACCCTATCCGGATGCGGAAAAAAGGCGGAGACCCCTTCCGGGGGGGAAAAAATCGTTTACTACGCGACCAATTCGGAACCGGTTCTTGATTGGGATCCGAGTGTGGAATTTAGTAATGGCATTATTGTAATGCATAACCTCTATGAAACCCTGCTCCGTTATCTGCCTGATACGGACAGCTTCGAGTATGTGCTTGCCACAGGTTACGAAAAAAGCGGGGACGGCCTGAATTGGACTATAGATATTCGCCAGGGGGTTAAATTCCACGATGGTACGGATATGGACGCCGAGGCGGTAAAATTTTCCTTTGATCGTACCATCGAAAAAGGGGAGGGGGCGGCCTTCATCTGGGATCCGGTGGATCAAATCACTGTCCTGGACAAGTACAAGTTGGGAATAACCCTGCGGTATGCCGCGCCCCTGGATCTTATCCTGGCCTCGGGGTACGCCGCCTTTGTGATGTCCCCCACCGCGGTGCGGAACAACCCCGAGGATTGGCTTAGCCAAGGGAATGTGGCGGGAACCGGTCCCTACCGGGTCCGCAGTTTCGTCATGGGGGAGGAGGTGGTCTTTGAAGCGTTTCCCGATTATTGGGGCGGCTGGGAAGGGAACCATACCCGCCTTGCCTACATAAAAAAAGTGCCCGAAACCGCGTCCCGCCGTCAGCTTATCGAAAGCGGGGAGGCTACTTTCATCCTCTATGTTACGCCGGAGGATCATGCGGCCCTGCGGCAGAAAGAGGGCATTACCGTTACCCAGGCAAAATCCTTTCAGAACCTTATCCTCTTTCTGAACAACCAAAAGCCCCCGGTAAACAATGTTCTGGTCCGGCAGGCCCTGTCCTACGCGTTCCCCTATTCCGACATTATTGAACATGTGATTTCCGGTGAGGCGACCCAAAGCCGGGGCGTTATTCCCGACGGCCTGTGGGGACACGGGGACGATGTGTTCCAGTACCAGTACGATCTCGATAAGGCCCGGGCCCTTTTAGCTGAAGCGGGTTATCCCGAGGGGGGCTTTACCCTTACCGCAACCTATATGGCCGGAGAGGAGCCGGAGCGCCGTTCCCTGGAGCTTTACAAATCGGAGCTGGATAAACTGGGTATAACCCTGGATATCCGGGGTATGCCCTGGGACAGCCAATGGGAAGCGGCCAAGGTTAATCCTGCCTCGGCCCAGGATATGTTGATTATGTACTGGTGGCCGGACTACGCGAGCCCCTATTCATGGCTCATCAACCTTTTCCACAGTGAAGACACTCCCATGTATAATTTGGGGTATTATTATAACCCCGTCTTTGACGAGCTGATCGATGAGGGAAATATTATCTCCGGTACAGACCGGGCCCTGGGGGCGAAGATGTTTATCGATGCCCAGAAGATCCTCATGGAAGACGCCGCGATCATACCTGTTTATGATCAGCAGTATGTACGGATATACCGGAACAACTTTAAGGGCTATGTGGATAATCCTTCCTATCCCAATGTGGTATTCTTTTACGATACTTATATAGAATAAATTCGGGGCTGTCCGGAAAGCCGGCTGCCTTCCGGACAGCCCGATGCTTTTAAAAATACCGCAATTTCGTTGCCGGCGAACCAAGGGCTTGTTGATAAGAAGGGTCAAGACTGTAAAACAGCCAACCGGGCGGTCAAACAAGGCAATAAGACCCGGGAAAGTTAATCAGCGGAAGGAATATCCATGGGTAAATTTATCGTTAAACGGCTCCTTTTCGGTATCGTTGTACTCCTGGGGGTGATCACCATAACCTTCCTGCTTACCCGGATTATTCCTTCCGATCCGGCGGCGCGGTGGGTGGGCGCCCGGGCTACTGCCGGCCAGGTTGCCCAAGCCCGGATTGAGCTGGGGCTGGATAAACCGCTGCCGGTCCAGTATGTGGTGTATATCAGGGATTTGCTTCGGGGTAACCTGGGCCGTTCGCTCCGTTCCCACCAGCCGGTAGCCAGGGAGCTTGCCAATTATTTGCCCGCTACCCTGGAATTGGTTCTGCTATCCACGATTTTCGCCGTATTGGCGGGAATCCCCTTGGGGGTTCTGTCCGCCAAGGGGAAGGATAAATTTATCGATCATTTCTGCCGGTTTTTTTCGGTGGGGGCCGTATCCTTACCGACCTTTTGGGTGGGGATGTTTCTGCAGCTTGCTTTTTACGGAGTTCTCAAGCTGCTGCCCCTGGGGAGCCGGGTTTCGTTTGATCTTGCCCTGATCCATGGTACTCCAAAAATTACGGGTTTCCTGATATTGGATTGTCTTGTTACCGGTGATTTTACCCTGGCCGCCGACGCTTTAAAACATATTATCCTGCCGGGAATCACCATAGCCCTCTATCCAATCGGATTGGTCGCCCGGATGACCCGCTCGGCCCTTTTAGAAATTCTCAACGAGGACTATATCGCCGCGGCCCGTACTTACGCAATTCCCGAAAGAAAGGTCCTCTGGTCCTATGCCCTTAAAAATTCCCTGGGGCCGACCGCTACGGTGGTCACCCTTTCTATCGGCTATACCTTGGTAAATACCTTTTTGGTGGAGGCGATTTTCAACTGGCCGGGAATCGGTACCTATATATCCACCGCGGTGGTTACCATGGATTACCCCGCTATTATGGGGGTTACAATCTTCTCAACCTGTGTGTACGTGGGCCTCAACCTCATCGCGGATATTATAGTGGCCATGGATCCCCGGGTACGGGTATAAAAATGGCAAAAAACATGGCTTTCCTTACCAACCTGCGGCAGTCCGCCGTGCCCCGGCTGCGCCAGTGGCGCTTGAGTTTCTACTTGCTCCAGCGTAATACCCTTACCCGCCTGTCCCTTTTGGTGGTCCTGTTCCTGATCCTCATCGCCATTTTCGCCCCGGTCCTGGTTCCCTACCCGGACCACGCGATTAACGCCACCAATCCCGCGGATAAACTCCTGCCTCCAAGCGGCGCCCATTTCTTTGGCACCGACGAACAGGGGCGGGACATCTTCAGCCGCGTACTGGTAGGGACCCGTATATCCTTACAGACGGCGCTTCTGGCTGTGGGGATCGCCCTGCTCATCGGCATCCCCCTGGGAGCCTTCGCCGGTTCCATAGGGGGCATCTGCGACGAGGTCATCATGCGGGTAACCGATATTTTTCTGAGTTTTCCGCCGCTGCTCCTGTCCATCGCCATCGCGGCCCTGATGGGTCCCAACCTGCAGAACGCCATGTTCGCCATCGCCCTGTCCTGGTGGCCCTGGTACACGCGGCTAATCCGGGCCCAGGCGGTATCAATCAAGGAACGGCAGTTTGTCCGGGCGGCAGATGCCATCGGCGCCCCTCTGGTATCCACGATTTTCCGGCATATCGTTCCCAACTGTATTGCCCCGGTGATCGTCCAGGCCTCCATGGATATCGGCGGCGCTATTCTTACCATCGCGTCCCTCAGTTTCCTTGGTCTCGGCGCCCAGGCGCCGACCCCGGAATGGGGGCTTATGATCAATACCAGCCGAAACTATCTGTTGAACGCCTGGTGGTACAGTATCTTCCCCGGGCTGGCTATTTTTATCACGGTCCTGGTGTTTAATCTCCTGGGCGATGGGATTCGGGAGATCCTGGATCCCAAAACAAGAAAATTGTAGGCGGTGGACATGGGCGATTATTTCACCATAAAAGACCTTACCGTCGGGTTTAGGGGCCTGGGGACCGATAAACGGGTCCTTGCTATTGATTCCCTCAGGATCCAGCGGGGAGAAACCTACGGCCTGGTGGGCGAGTCCGGGGCGGGAAAAACCGTATTAGCCCAGACGATCCTGCGCTTGCTTCCCTCTCCCCCTTGTATTACGAAGGGCAGTATCCGTTTTGACGGGATCGAACTTTTGGATCAGACCGAGCGGGAAATGCAGACCAAGATCCGGGGCCGCCGGATATCCATGATATTTCAGGACCCCATGTCCACCCTTAATCCGGTGTTTACCGTGGGGCGGCAGCTTTTGGACGTGATCGCCGGCCGTGACAGGATAAACCGGAAAGCGGCGGCCCTTCGGGCGATAGCTATGCTTGAAAAGGTACGGATGTCCGATGCCGAAAGGCTCATGGAAAAATATCCCCATGAGCTTTCCGGAGGACAACGGCAGCGGGTGATCATCGCCATGGCTCTTTCCTGCGGTGCGGAGATCCTTATCGCCGACGAACCAACCCGTAACCTCGACGTAACGATCCAGGCGGGCATTCTGCAGATCATCACGGAACTGCGCCGGAATTTGGGGATTACGGTTCTATTTATCGCGAACAACATGGGGCTGGTTTCGGTTTTTTGCGATCAGGTCGCGGTCCTCCGGGAAGGAAGTATCGTAGACCGGGGGACTCCCCGGAGTATCATTTCTTCTCCCGGAACAGCGTATACCAAAACCCTGCTCCGTTCCTTACCCGATAGAAGTTCCCCGGGGCTTTCCGAAAAACCGGCGGAACTCCTCAGGGTGAGGGATCTTAAAAAGTATTTTCCCCTGCGGACCGGTCTGTTCGGCGGTAAATTAAAGTATGTCCGGGCGGTGGACGGCGTGAGTTTTACCATGAATACCGGGGATACCCTGGGTATAGTCGGTGAATCAGGCTGCGGTAAGACGACGCTGATCAATCTTTTATTGGCTTTAGACAAGCCGAGCTCCGGCCGGGTGGAATTTGAAGGTCAGGATCTTACCAGTCTCCCCAAGGCCCAATTTCGGTCTATACGCCGGCATATTCAGGTTGTTTTTCAGGACCCCTTTTGGTCCCTGGATCCCCGAATGCTTATCCGCGACGTGATCGGCGAACCCCTCAGGGTCCACGAAAAATTAAGCTCCCAGGAATACGCCCGGCGGGTGGAGGATTTGCTGGAACTGGCGGGGCTGCCCTCCGATGCGGCCTACCGGTTTCCCCATGAGCTTTCCGGGGGGCAGCGCCAGCGGATCGCCATAGCCCGTGCCCTCGCCCTGGATGCCCGGTTTGTCGTTCTTGATGAACCTACTTCCTCCATCGACGTGGTTTCCCAAACCCAGATCCTCCGGCTTCTGGAGGATCTTAAAAACAGGTACCATCTTACCTATGTGATCATCTCCCATGATCTCAGTGTGGTCCACTTTATGTCTACCCATATCATGGTGATGTACCTCGGTAAAATTATGGAATACGGCCCGGCGGATCTTGTTTTTGAAAATCCCCGTCATCCCTATACTTTGGCGCTGCTGGGTTCGATACCCCGGCTTGACATGGATAGCCTTGAGGAACTTAAGGTTATTGAAGGACAGGTGCCCAGCGCCATTGATATCCCCCCGGGCTGTCGTTTTTATCCCCGCTGCCCAAACGCCGGAGACCGCTGCCGTTCGGATGAACCACGGTTGCGTCCCCTGGAGAATGGATGTCTTGTGGGGTGCCATTTCATATAAGTTAAGGAGGAAGCGGTGAAAAAACTTACCCCCACGGAAGTCACGGATCTGCTGGTCGGCGTAACCATCCTCGCTACCGGCGGCGGGGGACGTCTGGAAAAGGGGTATCTTCTCTTTACCGGAACGGTGTCGGGAGGTACGACCTGGAAAAACGAGGCCGGTTTTACCATCGGCGAGATCCATATCCGGGGGAGGGATGACTTTGCGGGGGATACCTACCGGATATGGTTTAAAAACGAAAATATGCTCTCCTGGAAAAATGGGAAAACCCACGTTACCTGTCCGGACCTCATCGGTGTAACCGATACAACCGGTTATCCCATCCTCAACCCCGACTGCAAAGACGGTATGGATGTGGTAGTTTTGGGATTCAAATCCCCGGAGCCATGGCGTACCGAACGGGGGCTTGGTATTCTCTGTCCCCGGTTTTTTGGTTTTGACGATTCCTGGACGCCCATAGAAGATCTTATGAGGGATGAATGATGGAAAAATACTTTTACGAACTCGCCCTGGCAGCCCGGCGGCTTGCGGTGGATATGCTGTGCCTGAAATCCGGGGAAACCCTGGTTATCACCGCCGATACCGAAAGCGACATGGCGGTGGTCCGGGCCGCCGCGTCCGCCGCCTTTTCCGTTGGGGCAAAACCGGTGGTGATTACCTATCCCGCGCCCCGGGGGGTGGGAAAAGCGGCGGATCCCATGCTGGCGGTGGAGACCCTTACGGGGGCGCTCCAGGGGGCAGACGCCTGGGTGGAATTCAACAACCAGTGGATGTTGTATTCCACCCCCTTTGAACGGGCCATGGCTTCCAATAAAAAACTGCGTTACCTGTGCTTGGTGGGAATGGATGTGGACATGATGATCCGGCTTATCGGCCGGGTGGATCAGCAAAAACTTTCGGCCTTCCTCCATGCCCTGGCGGATAAAACCGGCGCCGCAAAAAACATGCGGATCACCACTCCCGCGGGGGGCGATCTTGAATTTGAAATCAACCGGGAAAATAAACTTTCCTGTGACGACGGCAGGGCGGGGGAACCGGGGATGTATATGCTGGGGGGGCAGATATGTTTTGTACCGAAACTGGCTTCAATCAACGGCATCCTTGTATTCGAGGCATCGATTTCCCCGGTTCCCGGGATCATCCGGGAAAAGGTGGTCTTGACCATTGAACAGGGCCGGATCCGGGAGATCCAGGGCGGCGCGGAGGCTATGGCCTTCAAAGCCTGGCTTGACAGTTTCCATGATCCGGCGATGTACCGGCTCGCCCACGGCTGTTACGGCGTTAATCCCGGGGCGAAGATAACGGGAAACGTCCTGGAGGATGAACGGGCATGGGGCGCTACGGAATGGGGGATAGGGTATCTTTCCGAAAACGATGCCCCCCGGGAGCATTTTGACGCGCCGAGTCATTGCGATGGTTTATGTATGAATTCCTCAGTCTGGCTTGACGGTGAACAAATTATGGATCGGGGAAAATTCATTGAACCCCATCTGAAAGATATGGCCCAGGCTCTTGGGCGGGAATAGGAGAAAAATCGGATGAAAGAATTATCTAAAGAAGAACTCCAGGATATCCTGTACGGTTGTACCGTTTTAGGGACCGGCGGCGGCGGAGACCTTGCCAATGGCCTCCGTCTGGTAGACAGCGCCTTGGCCGAAGGTAGACGGTTCCGCCTGGCGGGACTTGATGAACTACCCGACGACGGCTTTATCGGGGTACCGTATATCTGCGGCGCCCTGACCAAGGGGGAAAAAGAACCGGCCCTGCCGGTTCTGAAGGAGCCCCTGGGGGTTCTTGCGACGAAGGTAATGGAACGATACCTGGGCCGTACCTTTGATGGCGTCATGTCCACCGAGCTGGGGGGTGAAAACACCGCCCAGGCTTTTTATACCGCCGCGCTTTTGGACAAGGTAATTGTAGACGCCGATCCCGCGGGCCGTTCCGTACCGGAGCTGCAACATTCGACCTTTTTTCTGAAGGATATTCCCATCACCCCCCTGGCCGTAGCCGACGCCTACGGTAATTCCGCCGTCCTGGACCGGGTGGCCAGCGACAAACGGGCCGAGGATTGGGTGCGGGCGCTGGCGGTAGTTTCGGACAATTCCGTGGGGGTCCTGGACCATCCTGCCCCGGCGAAGATCCTCCGGGGCGCGGTGATCCCCGGCGCCGTATCCTACGCGGGTAAAATTGGCGCGACCCTGCGCCGGGCCCGGACATCCGGCGGCGATCCCGCGCGGGGTATTGTTGAGGCTGTCGGCGGTAAAGTGGTGTTCCGGGGGATCGTCAAAACCGCCGAGTACGAGTCCCGGGAGGGCTTTACCTACGGTACGGTGATACTGAACGGCCGGAGCGAATATTCCGGCCATTCCTATAAGATCTGGTACAAAAACGAAAACATCGTCAGCTGGCTGGATGACGCGGTTCATGCCATGGTTCCCGAACTCATCTGCCTTATGGATGAGGCGGGAAACTCCCAGATAAATCCCCGGGTAAAGGAAGGGGCCCTCCTTACGGCCTTTGTCCTGCCCGCCCCGGCGGAATGGACCACCCAACGGGGACTCGACTGCTTCGGTCCCCGGCATTTTGGTTTTGACTTTGACTATAAACCCCTCTTATGAGGCATGAAGGAGCCGCGGGGTATCCGCCGGTACGGGCTCATTCGGGCCCTGCCGGCAGGCGGGTGACCAGAATCACCATAACCCGGTGACGAAGGGTCTTTAAAACCGTAATCGAGAGATCCCTAAAAACAAATTGATCCCCTTCCCGGGGCGCTCCTTCCAGATTTTCAATTACCCAGCCGCCCACGGTAAGGGCTCCGGGCTTCTCCTCCCCTTCATCCAGGGAAAAGAAATCAAAAAAATCCCGTAAGCCCGTGTTGCCCAGAATTTTATAGCCCCCCCCCTCCAGGGGGATAATGTTGGTAACCACCTTTTCATGTTCATCCCAGATTTCACCCACCAATTCTTC
>JAIRNB010000062.1 GCA_031258265.1 Treponema sp.
AAGCACATTGCCGGCAATCACTTCATCTATGATTTTTCCGTCCACGCCGTTTTTATCCAGCAGGGCCTTAATGACCGAGGCGCCAAGTTTTGCCGCCCCCAGGGACTTGAGGCTTCCCAAAAAAGAACCGATAGGACTTCTTAACCCGTCTACAATGAATGTTTTTCCCATATTTGCCCCCTTCTATTCAAAATATGAACATTGCTCATGTTATGAATATTATTCATATTATACCTGTTTTTGCGTTCTGTCAAATTTTTTTTTAATATTAAGGACATTTTTTTATCGTTTTTCTGTTGCAGAAAGCAAAGAAAGCGTATATCATCAAATTTCAGGAATTTGAGCTTGTTTCAAAGCCTTTTTCAAAATTCGATATTTTAATAGACTTGTTCAAGAACCCGGTTGGTTCTCGAACAAGTCCTGCAAAATGCCCTGCATTTTGCCATTTTCAAGCGGTTGTTGTTCAGAAACTGAAGTTTCTGAACAACTCTAATAAAGGTTTTTCTGTCAATAATTTTGCGGGAGCATGGGAATGGAATATGTTTTTTTAAAGGATATGTCTTCTATTGTTGGAGTAAACAAGCCAAAATCCCAGTTGGGATTTGAGCGGATGTGCAAAATTTGTGATGCCGCTGAAGAACTTTTCGATAAAAACGGATTTTATGACACTTCCATCACGGATATTTGCCGGCTTGCCAAAGCGGCGGTGGGGACATTTTATATTTATTTTCGGGATAAGACCTCTATATATAATTATTTAGTCAGGAATTATTATGTGGTCATCAAGAAGTATCTCGGTAAACATATTGACGGCTGCAAAAACCGCTACGAGATGGAACGGGAAGGGATTAAAGCGTTTATCCGGTTCGGGCATGAGCATCCCCAATGTTATAAAATAATATGGGGGTCGGCCCATATTAACCCGCACCTTTTTGAGTCCTATTATTCAAAATTCGCGAAAAGCTATATAGTAGCCCTGAAAAAATTCGATGCCGAACTTGTGGATATCGATCTTTCTATCGCCGCCTGGAGTCTCATGGGAATTGCCAATTTTGTATGCCTTAGAACCATATTTGTCCATAAAAAAATAAATGAAAAGAAATTAGACAGTATGGTTGACGATGTCATGAAGATGCTGACCAATGGTCTTTTCCGGAAATCGTCCTATCAGAATTACTATAAATTGGCGGGGAATAACGAATACCCCCGCTTGGCAGGCTCAACGTAACCCTCAATTCAGATCCCCGGATATGAACGGGGCGGGGCCCGCCGTCCTTTTTATTCCTCCAGATCCGAAAGCTGGGTGGAGAGGTAACGTTCCCCGGAATCCGGGAGGATCACCACAATGGTTTTGCCCCGGCTTTCCGGGCGGGCGGCGATCTTGAGGGCGGCCCATACCGCGGCGCCGGACGAGATGCCTGCGAGGATGCCTTCGCTGAGGGCAAGGGCGCGGGCGGTTTCAATGGCGTCTTCATTGGTCACCCGGACGATCTCGTCGATGACGGAGCGGTTGAGCACCTTGGGGATAAAGCCCGCGCCGATTCCCTGGATACGGTGGGGCCCGGCAAAGCCCCCTGAAAGTACCGGCGAGGCGTCCGGTTCCACAGCGACGATTTTTGCGGCAGATTTCCGGGCTTTGAGGACTTCCCCCACCCCGGTGAGGGTACCGCCGGTCCCGACGCCGGACACAAAAATATCCACCGTCCCTTTGGTGTCGGCCCATATTTCTTCCGCGGTGGTCCGGCGGTGGACTTCCGGGTTGGCGGGGTTTTCAAACTGCAGGGGCATGTAGGAACCGGCGATACGGCCCACCAGATCCTCCGCCTTTTGGACCGCCCCCTTCATGCCGGACTTGCCGGAAGTGAGCACCACTTCCGCACCAAACATCCGGGCGAGTTTCCGCCGTTCTACCGACATGGTTTCCGGCATGGTGAGGATGAGCTTGTAGCCCCTGGCGGCGCAGGCAAAGGCCAAGCCTATACCGGTGTTTCCCGATGTGGGCTCAATCACCGTACCGGGGGGCGTTGCCCCTCGCTTGAGTTTGCCGTCCCGCTCCGCCGCGTCCAGCATGGCCGCACCGATGCGGTCCTTCACGCTGGTCATGGGGTTAAAGGCTTCTATCTTTGCCAGGACTATCCCCGGCAGATCCTTCCCTATTTTCCCCAGCCGTACCAAGGGCGTATTTCCTCGGGCGGCGATGATATTGTCAAAAATTGTCCCACGACTGGGGATGGGTTCTTTTTCGTCCATGAGTTTCTCCTAATAAATAACCGCAAAGCCGAAAAAGCAATCTTCCTTTCGCCGGCCTGGCGGTAAAAATTCTTCACCACGCGCTATATCGAATAGTCCGCTTCCTGGTTGATGTCATACTGGAACATCGCCAGAATACGTTCCTGGATTTCCACCAGTTCCGCATCCGTTCTTGCCCGGGGACGTTTTACTTTTACCGGAATACGGTTGCGGATCGTACCGGGGCCAGGGGAAAAAACGATTACCTCGTCGGAAAGGTACACTGCCTCCTGGGTGTCGTGGGTTACGAGGATTACGGTAATGGACGTCCCGGCGCTGCGGGTTTCGTCCCAAAGTCGCAGGAGTTCGTCCTGGAGCTTTTCCCTGGTTAGGGCGTCCACTGCGGCGAAGGGTTCGTCCATGAGGATGATTTTGGGCTCCACCGAAAGGGCCCGGGCCAGGGTGAGGCGCTGGCGCATTCCCCCGGAAAGCTGGGAGGGGTACTTGTGGGCCGAGGCGGCGAGGTCCACTTTCCGCAGATAAACAAGGGCCTTTTCTTCCAGTTCCCGCTTTTTCAGTTTCGCCGCGCCGGTTTTATCCGCGTTCCGCAGCCTGAGGGTGAAGACCACGTTCTGTAAGGCGGTCATCCAGGGGAAGACCGCGTAGTCCTGAAATATCATGGCGATGTCGTGTTTGGGCCGGTCCCGGAACACGCCGTTGGCCAGGGGGGAGATGAAGCGGTAGCGGCGGCGGTAGGCGATCTGTTCTTTCCGGGTGGCGGGCAGGGGTTCCAAGACCAGTTTGCCGTCTATGTGGATGGTGCCGTCGGTGGGGGCCTGGAGGCCCGCGAGGATTTCCAGAAACGTGGATTTGCCGCAGCCCGAGGGCCCCAGGATGGAAACGATCTTTCCGTCGGGGATGGTGAGGGACACGTTGAGGACCGCAGTGAGGCCCTCGGCCACGCCCTTTTCGTTGATCACCGAAAAAAATTTGCCGATGCTTTTGGCTTCAATCATGGCTGTGCCTATTATCCTACTATATTGATGGGGATTATAATATACCGGAAAAACAGGATTAGTCAAGGCGCCTGGCGCCGTTTTCGTGGGAAGCGGCTTGTCCGGCCGGGGTAGACAATAAAAGTTATATAAAACATACTTTTTACTGTTCGATATGCCCCGGCGGCGCTTCCGCCGCCTTTACAGGGGGAAGGGGGATCAATATGGGAAGAGGCGGCGGCATGGGCGGACGCGGCGGCGGCGGCAGATCGGGCGGGGGCCGCAGCTTCGGTGGAAGGTCGAGTTCCGGCGGACGGGGGGGCGGCATCCGCAGCAGCGGGTCAAGCTCCGGCGGTGGAAGGTCCGGTTACGGCGGTTCTTACTACGGAGGCCCCGTCTTTTATGGCAGGCCCTATATCGGGAAAACGGCGGTAATCCTCATCCTTGTACTTGCCGTCGTTATAGTCCTGCTCGTCCTGATGGGCGGCGGTTCCTCAGGGGCTGTCGCGAGGTCCAGCTACCGGAGGGAGCCGCTGCC
>JAIRNB010000111.1 GCA_031258265.1 Treponema sp.
GTTTCCCCATTACCGGCCCATAGGGCCGGGTATTAGTATCATTGAGGGACGGAATCTGTTCATTCGCCGCCACCAGATCGGTAATACTCACGGCTTACTCCTCATGCATCTGTTTCCGGCGGAAACTCAAAGGGCCGGCTTTTCACCTAACTTCAAAACAATTGGACAAGCGGGCTTTTCTTTTTTAGCGGGGCGGCGTTTATCTTCATAGTTTAGAGCCCATAGCGGCGGAGACTCACGATTGCTTTCCCCCCAAAATTCCACGGAATTAAAGAATTGTAAATCCTGTTTTTCGGAATTGTCAATTAAATATCTGTCTTGCTTGCGCCATAGATTCCCCGCCGTTTTGGGGGCGTTGCGGGGGCATGGGGGGACCGGCCGCCGCCCCCGCATGGGGGGTAGCGGAAGCCGTCCAGCCCGCAGGGCGGGGCGGCTGCAGCGAGGGGGGGCGCCCCCCTAAAAGATGAGTCTATGGCTGGTTGCAAGAGCCCCTTCATATAGCGTATGCTTTCGAGGACTGCGCTACCGGTATGGTAGGGCCGTGGTTTTACCGTTCACAACTTGCCGGGGTTTTAGGGGGGGATATGAAGATAGTCCGTTTTTTTACAGACGGGGCGTCGGGGCCTTATAAGGATATTGTATGGGAAAGGCGGAGGAGTGAAATTCGTGGTTCCAACGGGAGGCAGCTTTTTTTCGAGGACTATGTGGTGGTTCCCGCCTTTTGGAGCCAGATTGCCGCGGATATTATGGCCCAGAAGTACTTCCGCAAGGCGGGGGTCCCCGCGGACAGGGTTTATGACTGGAAGCTGCGGCTTCCGGGGGGAGGGCTTCCGCCGGACGATCCGGGGAACGGTCTGCCGGAGGACGGGGCGGAACATGACGCCCGCCAGGTTTTTCACCGGCTGGCTTATACCTGGATGGATTGGGGCAGGAAGAACGGGTACTTCGATACGGCGGAGGACGAGGGGGCTTTTTACGATGAGACTTGTTATATGCTGGCCCGCCAGCTTGCGGCCCCCAACAGTCCCCAGTGGTTCAATACGGGACTTTACGCGGTCTATGGGATTGACGGCCCCCCCCAGGGGCACTATTACTACGATCCCCAGAGCGGGGATACGGTAAAATCCGACAGCGCCTATAAACGCCCCCAGCCCCACGCATGTTTTATCCTCTCCGTGGAAGACGATCTGGTGAACGAAGGGGGGATCATGGACCTGGTTACCAGGGAGGCCCGGCTTTTCAAATACGGTTCCGGTACGGGGTCAAATTTTTCTAAGATCCGGGCGGCGGAAGAAAAGCTTTCCGGCGGCGGGGTTTCATCCGGGCTGCTTTCGTTCCTCAAAATTGCCGACCGTTCCGCTTCGGCAATTAAAAGCGGGGGAACCACCCGCCGGGCGGCTAAGATGGTTACCCTGGATGCGAATCATCCGGATGTTGAAAAGTATGTGGGCTGGAAGGTTCAGGAGGAACACAAGGCCGCAAGTCTTGTGACCGGCTCCGCGGTGGTAAAAAAACGGCTGGAGGGAATAAAAAAGGCCCTCCTTGGCTTCCGGGGGCCGGAGGGGGACAAATTCGACCCGGAAAAAAACAGTGAACTTGCCCTGGCCCTGCGGGAAGCTTTGACAGACCAGATCCCCCCCGGCTACCTTTATCAACTGCTCCGCCGCCTTGAGCAGGGGGACGATCATGAACCGGATGTCTTTACCACCGCCTGGGACGACGAAGCCTACAACACGGTATCCGGTCAGTCCAGCAACAACAGTCTGCGGGTAAGCGATGAATTTCTTAAGGCGGTAATCGAGGACGGTAACTGGAATCTTATTGGCCGGGTAGACGGGCAGGTGGTAAAAACCGTCAAGGCCCGGGATCTTTGGGAGGAGCTGGCCCGCTCCGCCTGGGCCTGCGCGGACCCGGGGCTTCAGTACCACACTACTATTAACGATTGGCACACCTGTCCGGCGGGGGGGGAAATCCGGGCTTCCAATCCCTGTTCGGAGTATATGTTCCTGGACGACACCGCTTGTAATCTTGCCTCTGTCAATCTGGCCCTGTTCTACGATAAGGGGAAGCGTAGTTTTAATGTGGAGGCGTACCTCCACGCCATTAGGGTTTGGACCGTGATCCTGGAAATTTCCGTGGTGATGGCCCAATTCCCCGCCAAAAGGATCGCTAAGCTTTCCTACGAGTACCGGACCCTGGGGCTGGGTTTTGCCAACCTGGGGAGTCTTTTGATGATCATGGCCCTGGCCTACGATTCCCCGGAAGCCAGGGCGGTGGCGGGGGCCCTTTCGGCGATTCTTACGGGGGAAGCCTACGCCCAGTCCGCCCGGATGGCATCGGAACTGGGGCCCTTTGTCCGCTATGGGGAAAACGCCGATGCCATGCTCCGGGTTATCCGCAATCACCGCCGGGCGGTCTATAACATGCCGGTCTCCGAATACGAAGGGGTTCACACTCCCCCCAGGGGGATAGATGCAACATACTGTCCGCCCTGCTTACTGGACGCCGCCAAGGCTGCCTGGGACCGGGCTTTGAAGCTGGGGGAAGCCCACGGCTTCCGCAATGCCCAGGTCAGCGCCATTGCCCCCACGGGGACCATTGGCCTTCTTATGGACTGTGATACCACCGGGGTGGAACCGGACTTTGCCCTGGTCAAATTCAAAAAGCTTGCCGGGGGGGGTTACTTCAAGATCATCAACCAGTCGGTCCCCCCCGCCCTGGAAGCCCTGGGCTACGGGACAAAGGCTATTGAGGAGATTGCCGCCTATGCCACGGGCCGGAGGACTCTGGACCTAAAGGCCGGCGGGGGGAAGGCGGAACTTAACCCCGTCAACCACGGAGTCCTCATGGCCAAGGGCTTTACCCCCGCGCTTATCCAGGTGGTAGAGGAGGCGGTAAAATCGAGTCTGAATTTGGAGGGGGTCTTTAACCCCTGGGTCCTGGGAAAAGATTTTGTGGAAAAAACCCTGGGTGTCCCCGAAGCTACATGGTCCCTGCCGGGTTTTAGCCTTCTTAAACATCTGGGTTTTACGGAGGAGGAGATAAACCGGGCGGAACGTTACGCCTGCGGGGTCATGGGTCTGGAAGGGGCGCCGGGGCTTAAGGCCGAACACTACGCCGTATTCGATACCGCTACCCCCTCCGGGAAAAATGGCCGCCGTTCTATTCCCTGGAAGGCCCATATCGGCATGATGGCGGCGGTACAGCCCTTCATCTCCGGGGCCATCAGCAAGACTATCAACATGCCCAGCGGGGCAAGCTATGAGGATGTGAAGGGGGCCTATCTTTTGTCCTGGCAATCCGCCCTTAAAGCAGTGGCCCTGTACCGGGATAATTCCAAACTCTCCCAGCCCCTGTCCTCCATGGCCCCGGGGACGGATCCCCTGGCGGACGCCATCAGGGGACTGGAGCAGGGGCTTGGCGGAGCAGCGGAGGGCGCCGCGGCGCAGGTCCCTGGGGGACCCCGGCGGCCCCTGCCCAACCGGCGTTCCGGTTATACCCAAAAGGGGAAAATTGGGGGACATTCGATCTATATCCGTACCGGAGAATACGACGACGGCAGTCTGGGGGAGATTTTTCTGGACATGCACAAGGAGGGGGCCGCCTTCCGCAGCCTCCTTAACAGTTTCGCCATCGCCGTCTCCCTGGGGCTCCAGTACGGCGTACCCCTGGAGGAGTATGTGGACGCCTTTACCTTTAGCCGTTTTGAACCTAACGGCGTGGTCCAGGGCCACAACTATGTGAAGATGGCCACCAGCGTCATTGATTATATCTTCCGGGACCTGGCGATAAGCTACCTTAAACGCAGTGATCTGGGGCAGATACAGCCCGAAGACCTGGTAACCACCGCCACCGGGGGGGAAGAAAATTCCAAGGAACGGCCCGCCCTAAAGCGCGGCAAAGGGCAGTCCGCCAGGGAGGCTGTAAAAACCGGTTCCACCGCCAAAGCGAGGGAACTTAACAGCCAGATTGCCCTGGCCCGGATCAAGGGTTACGAGGGGGACCCCTGTCCGGCCTGCGGTTCCTTTACCCTGGTTCGTTCCGGCACCTGCATGAAGTGTGACACCTGCGGGGCCAC
>JAIRNB010000245.1 GCA_031258265.1 Treponema sp.
GCGCAAGGGATAGAAGCGGAAATACTTTTGGCGGAGCCAAAAGATTGGAGCGGATAGCCCGGTTTTTTGCGGCAGCAAAAAATGCGCCCAAAATAAAAAAACCAAGAAATACTGGCCCACCCTTACCCCGCGCTTCCCTTCCCCTTAGCGCCGTGTTATTATGACGGAAAGAAACAATCGAACCGGTAACACATTGTGTTACTGTCCGGTTGAACGCAGGCGGCGCCGCTTGTTTATGTCTTATAGGAGTTATAGGAGGAAGGTCATGGCAAAGTTTTCCGGTTACATTGGTTCTTATACGGAGGGTACGGGGAAATCCAAGGGTATCTACTCGTTTTCTATGGACGCGGACAGCGGCGTTATCGAGGACATTCATCTGGCGGCGGAAATTAAAAACCCGTCTTACCTGGCTTTTGCGCCTTCCGGGAAATTTCTTTACGCGGTGAACGAACTGGGCAGCCACGGGGGGAAGCCCCAGGGGGGGGTCTCCGCTTTCGCGGTGGAGGCGGACCGTTCCCTCAAATTTATCAATACCAAGGGCAGCGGGGGAGAAGGGCCCTGCCACATCAACATTCACAAGGGCGGCACCTTTGCCGTGGTCTCCAATTACTCCGGGGGGGTGCTGGCTGTCCTTCCTATCGGGAAGAACGGCAGGCTGGGCGGTGCGGTCCAGCTTATCCAGTACCAGGGAACCGGTCCCAACAAGGGGCGGCAGGAGAAGGCCCACGCCCATTCCTTTACCTTTGCCCCGGATTTTTCAACGGGCTTTGCCTGCGATCTGGGTTCCGATAAGGTGATGCTCTACCGTTTTGATCCCAAGGCCAGGAAACCCCTGATCCCCTGGGAACAACCATTCGCCGCCGCCCTTCCCGGCTGCGGTCCCCGGCACGGGGTTTTTCATCCTAACGGGAAGATCGTCTATGTCCTTAACGAATTGAAGTCCACGGTGGATGTGTTTGCCTTTTCGGGGGGCCTCCGTTCCGGCGGGAAGGGTCCTTCTGTTGACCGGATACAGGCTGTTTCTTCCCTGCCGAAAAGAAGCGGGAAGGATTCTATCGCCGCGGCCCTGAGAATCAGCGCGGACGGCAAATTCCTCTACGCCTCCAACCGGGGGCACGATAGTATTGCTGTGTTCAAGGTCTCTTCTTCAGGGCTTCTCGATCTGGTGGATATAGTTTCCTCCGGCGGACAGCATCCCCGGGACTTTATTCTGGCCCCCCAGGGGAATTTCCTTATTGTCCTGAATAAGGATTCCGATAACCTGGTCATTTTTAAGATTAATCGCCGGACCGGACTGCTGAAAAAAGAACGGGAGTATCCGGCCCTTTCTCCCACGGCGATTATTTTTAGGCAGCGATGACAGATTTCCTCCTGGGTATTGATTTTGGTACGGATTCCTGCCGGGCCCTGATTGTCAATGCCAAAACCGGGGAGGAAGCGGCGGCGGGGGTGGCCTATTACCCCCGCTGGGCCGGGGGCCTTTACTGTGACGCCGCCGCGGGCCGTTTCCGCCAGCATCCCCTGGACCATATCGAATCCATGGAACGGGCGGTCCGGGAGGCGGCGGTTCTGGCGGGGCCGGAAATTGCCGGGAGTATCCGGGGCATCGGCGTTGATACCACCGGTTCCACTACCTGCGCGGTGGATGACCGGGGCGTTCCCCTTTCGCTAAAACCGGAGTTTGCGGAAAATCCCAGCGCCATGTTTGTGCTTTGGAAGGATCACAGCGCCGCCGCCGAAGCGGAACTGATCAATTCGACGGCCGCCTCCGGTGCTTTCCCCGATTACCTTAAATTCTCCGGGGGTTCCTATTCTTCCGAATGGTTTTGGGCGCGGGTTCTGCGGGTGATGAACGAAGACCCCGCCGTGGCGGCGGCGGCCTTTTCGTTTTTGGAACACTGCGAATGGATTCCCGCCCTGCTGGGGGGAATTCGCAGCCTGGCTAACGTTAAGCGAAGCCGCTGTACCGCCGGGCATAAGGGGCTCTGGCATCCCAGTTTTGGTTCCGGCTCCGGCGGCTACCCGCCCCGGAATTTCTTTGAGGCTGTCGATCCCCGGCTGGGTCCGGTTCACCAGTCCCTGGGAACTGAAAGCTGGTCCGGCGATACCCCGGCGGGCCGGCTCTGCGGTGAATGGGCGGAGCGGCTTGGCCTTCCTCCGGGGATTCCCATTGCCGTGGGGGCCATTGACGCCCATACCGGCGCCGCCGGGGGCGGGGCGGCCCCCGGCTGCATGGTCATGGTGGTGGGGACCTCCACCTGCGAGATGATCGCCGGTCCCCGGCCGGAGGGGCCGGAGAAAGCTATCCGGGGAATCTGCGGCCAGGTGGAGGGTTCCATTGTGCCGGGGATGATCGGTTACGAGGCGGGGCAAAGCGCCTTTGGCGATGTTTACGCCTGGTTCCGGGATCTCCTGCTTTGGCCCCTGGAAACCCTGCTCCCCGGGGCGCAGGCCGGCGCTTTGGACCCCCAGGCCAAGGAAGAGCTAAAAAGGGAAATCGCAAAAAAACTGCTCCCCCGGATCGAGGAGGAGGCGGAAAAACTGGAACCTTCGGAGGGCGCCCCGGCAGCCCTGGACTGGTTCAACGGCCGGCGCAGCCCGGATGTAAACGCCTGGGTAAAGGGGGCCCTTACGGGGCTTAACCTGGGGACCGGCGCGGTAAAACTGTACCGGGCCCTGGTGGAGGCCACCGCCTTTGGGGCCAGGGCCATTGTCCAGCGTTTCCGGGAGGAAGGTATCGCCGTGGAAACCGTCTACGCGGTGGGCGGGGTGGCCCGGAAATCTTCCCTGGTCATGCAGATTCTGGCGGATGTGCTGGACATGCCCATCCAGGTGCGGAAAAGCGATCAGGCGGTGGCCCTGGGGGCCGCCATGTTTGCCGCGGTGGTTTCCGGCATTTACCCCGATATTCCCGCAGCCCAAAAAGCCCTCTGCCCGACTGTCGAAAAGACATATATTCCCAACCCGGCCCGCCGTAAAATTTACGACGCCCTTTACGGCCGCTACCGGGCCCTGGGGGATTTTGAGGAGAGCTTTTCCCGATGCTCTTTGTAATAAGACGGGGCTGTGCGGTTAAGGAAGCTGATTGTACCATATCGTCTTACGAGGATGGGCGCATCCGGCCCTTTGGGCCGGACCGGGCTATCCGGGGTTCCGCTTCGCTTCATTCCCTTCGGGAACGTACAGCCCCTTCGGGGCTGTACGCCCCTCCTATCCCTTGCGCTTCGCTAAGGCGCTGCCACAGTACGTTTTTTCCGTGGCGGGCGGGCCATTTTAAACCCGGCCCGCTTTACTGTTCCCTGATGCTGAATATCGCCTGACGGCCCTCCAGCCTGGCGGTGATAATGTATTTTTTGCCGGGGCTTAAATTTATTGACCAGGGCGCGGAGGCTCATCTAAACCATGTAACATTTATTTTTTCAGCCCGCTCTATTGGTTCAATTTCATGATGATCCGCGGTAACTAATGAACCGCTATTTATTATCGTTTCAGCAACCGCAACAGCATCAGCCAATGACATTTTATAATTTGATTTTAAATATCCTGCTTTTCTAAGAACATCATCTTGCAATTCAGATATAATTTTTATTGGCAATTTTTTAACTATTTCTAACATTTCATCCGCCTTCTTTGTATCATATACTTTAATTATTTTATAGTATACTTCAAGTAAATTTATTTTATTCATAAATATGGTTATATCTTCATTATCAATTGCGTCCCGTAATATATTTTTCACATTAACCGCGCCATTTTCTTTTGCAAAATAGGCAATCAAAGCGCAGGCATCTAAAATATACGTCTTCACATCTCTAAGCCTTTTTCAATTTCTTTTTCTTTAATAAATTCTTCACTCGACAATTTGCCATCTGAAAACATTCCAAATGCCTGTTCAACAATTGAATACTTTTCAACAATCGGCGATAGAATTATATTGCCGTTTTCCTTGAACATTCTGATCTTTTCAGAATGAATATAAGAAAAAATAGGCTCCGGTAGTATTTGCCTGTCAATAACCACACTATCCATTGGATTCCTCCATTTTTTAGTATATATCCTAATATTATATTTTTGTCAAGGGCTTTTAGTTATGACAGGGTTTTTAGTTATGATTTTTATACATATTTAATGGACTTGTTCAAAAACTTTAGTTTTTGAACAATAGCCGCTTAAAAATATACAACCTGGCCGGCATGGGGCGAAGTAATTGCCCTGGTAAGGGGCGTTAAGGAAAAAATGTAACACCCGCCCGGCGCAGGGTAACTGTATTTATCCTGGTCGAATGCAAGGGCGTCTTTAGGCGGGCGGGCGCGCCGCGGGGCCGGCTGTAGTAAATGCCTAGGTTTTTGCAAAGCAAAAACGTAAAGCTAAAAAATGGCATGGATGCCATTTTTGGGCCGCAAACGAAGTTTGCGCGCGCTAGGGATAGAGCGGAAATACTTTTGACGAAGCCAAAAGATTGCAGCGATAGCCCGGTCCCCGCTATAGGCGGGGATGCGCCCGGATTCCGTTAAATAGGTAATTGCTGAAGAATACCGGTGAGCAGGGCGACCAGAAGAAGGCCG
>JAIRNB010000311.1 GCA_031258265.1 Treponema sp.
GACTAGCCCCCCTGGACAGGTGTACCTTCACCCCCCGCCGTTCAAGGACCCGGCTAAATTCCTCCACCTCCGCATCGGCGGCCCCCCGCCTAATAGCGATAATCATACTTTCCTCCTCCATCCCACGGTGTGGGTATAAAAAAAGGGAGGCCCCGGAGCTTACGCCCCCGGAGCCTCCCTTGTATTCCAAGGTTTATAGCCTATCCCATAGGCCTCCGCGGGGCGCCGGAAAGAGAATAATAATAGTACCCCGCGAATCTAATCATACTGAAAAAAATATGGGGAAAACCGCGGAAAGAGTCAAGGCGGGCTGCGGGGCAGGACACCGGCGTTTACCCTCCGGTGCTATGCACCAGCCGCAAAGCGGCGTCGTATAATAAATTTCCTTGCTGCACAGCCTCGAAGAGGCTGATGCACCAGCCGCATTATCTATACAGCCTTCGGCTGTATGCGCTGGCCGGCATGGGGCGAAGTAATTGCCCTGGTAAGGGGCGTTAAGGAAAAAATGTAACACCCGCCCGGCGCACGGCAACTGTATATATTCCGGTCAAATGCAAGCCCGTCTTTAGGCGGGCGGGCGCGCCGCGCGGCCGGCTGTAAGAAATTTCTACGTTTTTGCAAAGCAAAAACGTAAAGCCCAAAAATGGCATGGATGCCGGCTTTTGTTCCAGCCCAAACTGCTCCGCAGTTTGTGCCGCGCGCGCACTCAGCTAAAGCTTGGCCGCATTTGCTCATATCTGGGGAATCACTGGCGCTATGCGGTTCCACAGGGGTGAAATATACAACCTGTGGTTGCTTTCACTGCGCAAGGGATTGTAGGGGCCCGAAGGGGCCACCGCAGTCCCGCCGGAGGCGGGACGAGGAGGCCGGAGCGGGTAAGGGACCCGCGGAGCCCCGGAAAGCCCGGTTCCCGGCCCGCGGGCCGGGAATGCGCCCAAATCCGCAAGTTCAATTATTTTTTCCCCTTCAGTTTTTCCAGCACAGGGACCAGGACTTTTAGGCGGACAACACGGCCGCCCCCCAGTTCGGGAAAGGCCCGGTAACGTTCACCATCGTCGGAGAAGGGCGATTCCTTTTCCCCCGGAAAGGGGGAAAAGCGTTTTTGTGTCCAGTTGAGGGACGGATCGCCCAGGGAGACATGGGGATCGGCGGGATCAAAGTAAATAAAGGACTCGTGGACCCCCCGCTCCGTCAGGGGGGCCTCGTCGGTACACTGGAGGTAGCGGATGACGCCGTTTTGCGGATCGACGGACTGGATAATCGCGGAATGGGACATTTCCCCATCGTAACCCCGGAACAGGAGGATGTCGCCGGGACGAAGGAGGGCGATTTTATCATCCACGGGGACGATCTGGGGGCTTTTTGAATTGTAAAAGACGGTCCCCGCATAGCGGGAAGGGGCGTTGCCGTCCCGTACTCCCAGGGTGCGGGAAAGACTGCGCCCCAAATCCAGGCCCCCGGCCTTTGCCAAATGGGAAAGGACATGCCAGACAAAACCGGAACAATCCATTCCCGCCAGGCCCACGCAGTAAAGGTAGTTGTACACATCGGCTTCTTCTATCCCCCGGCCGTTCACCAGGACGAAGGGCCTATGGGGAAGCCCCCGGTATGCCCCGGCCTTCATCCGGGCAATGTCAAAGAGGTCCCTGGAACTGGTCCAGCTTTGGCCGGGGATGTCAAAGATGATCACCTGTTCCCGGCCGTCCCCCAGGCTGCGGGTATAGGCCTGAAAATCGCTGGAATCGAGGATGCCCTCAATGGCCTTCCAGAGGAATTCGGGGTCCCCCTTACCGCCTTCCAGAAATTCCCAGCGTTGATCCACGAGTTTATCCCGCTCGTCATTCTGGGCAAAGGGCATCCTGAGAGTCATGATCTTGCCGTCCAGGATTCGGGTTCTAAAACAGAGTCTAAAAGCCTCCTCGATGATTCCCTCCGGGCCGGGGCCCCAGATTCGGATGGGGTCCGCAAAGGCCGCCAGATTCGCGGTTTCCGCGGAGTCAAGGGCGGGGCTTGCCGGGCTTAGGACGTTTTCCGCCTTTCCGGTTTGGGGGGGAAGTCCAAAAAAGAGGAGAATCAGGAAAAAACCGGGGGGCCGCGGAAGCCTGGGGGCGGCGCGCCGGAAAGCCTGTATCCCCGGTCCCATGGGCATGTTCACGAGGGCTCCTGGCCGGCCTTTTCCGATTTTATCTTTTCCAGGGCCTTAAAATAGTTCACCGTTCCGGTTTCCAGTTCCCCGGCGGCATCTTCATCACAGATCATCATGGCCCGCCGATGATTTTGGATGCAGGATAGGGGACAACGGTGGCTTATTCCCCCCTCCACCGCGTCCCGCAGGGCCCTGGCCTTGTTACGGCCCGAAGCGGCGATTAAAAGTTCCCCCGCGTCCATGATGGTTCCCACCCCCACGGTAAGGGCCGCCGTGGGGACTTTGTTTATATCCCCCTCGAAAAAACGGGCGTTGACGGCCCTGGTGCTTTCCGTAAGGATCTTCACCCTGGTCCTGGAACTGAGGGAGGAAAAGGGTTCGTTAAACGCGATATGCCCGTCCTCCCCCATGCCCCCCAGGAATAGATCGATGCCCCCCGCTTCGGCAATGGCCTCCTCATAGGCCCGGCATTCCGCCGCCGGGTCGGGGGCCTCCCCGTCCAGAATATGGGTATTTTTCTCTTTAATGTCGATATGGCGGAAAAAATTTTCCCACATGAAGCTGTGGTAACTCTGGGGATGGGCTTTGGGGAGGCCCAAGTATTCATCCATGTTAAAGGTGATCACGTTTTTGAAAGAAAGCTTTCCCTGCTTGTGTATACGGATAAGCTCCCGGTAAATTCCAAGGGGGGTGGAACCGGTGGGAAGTCCCAGGACAAAGGGCCTTTTTTCCGGCGCTTCCAGAATCCGCTTCGTGATGTATTCAGCCCCCAAAAGGCTAAGTTCCTTGTAGGTCTTTAAGATAACCAAACGCATGTTTCCTCCAGCCCGCATCCCGCGGGAAAAAGTCAAAGCCCCCGGATTCGGCTTCCCGGATCGCCGTTGGACCGGACGGACAATTATCCCGCCGCTTCTATTCTACGGCGGAAAACCCGGCCTTGGGCCTTACGGATTCCACCGGCATGGGCCGGCTGAAACCGGGGCATTGTACCGGCAGAGACATATTTTAATTATATAAACGGCAAGAAAGAAGTGTAAAATTTTTGTAATGAAGGCCCGGGATCCACGACCCCGGAAACCCTTGTTTACCTTTTAAGAACCGATACAACCCGTTCAAGGACCTTTTTCCGGTCCAGGGGCTTAACAATGTAGCTTTTTGCGCCCATAAGAAGGGATTTTTTAACAACATCCTCTTTCCCCAGGGCGCTGACCATGATTACACAGGCGTCTTTGTCAAATTCAAGAATCTTTTCCAAAGCCGAAACCCCATCCATTACCGGCATGGTTATATCCATAGTTACAAGATCGACATTGGGATGCAATTCCTTATATTTCTCCACACCCTGGGCCCCATCACCGGCGGTAGCCGCGACTTCAAAACCCTCGGAGGTGAAAATTTGGCCAAGCTGCTTCGCAATAAACATGGAATCATCGACTACCAGCACCCGATACGCCGTACCATCCGGCTTAATGCCCTCCGGCGGCTTCTCGTTGAGGTTAGGCATATTATCCTTCGCTGTCATGCGGTACGCTCCTCTTCTTAATTACTGTATGTGAAAGAAGACCGTTCGTCAAGTAAAAGGCATAGATTCCCCGGCGGCTTTTATCTTTTCCCCACTTAGGCATAGATTCATGGCATGGAAGCTCCTTTTATGTTGGCTCCCATGGCGGAAATAAGCCACCGGGGACTGCGGGAACTGATAGCGGAATATGACCGGGACCCGGTTTTTAGCCCCAAAAATGAGGCCGGAGGACTTCCCCCGGTGGAATACTTCACGGAGATGTTAAGCGCCGCCGCCCTCCTGGGGGGCGGCCCCTTTGAAAAGTGGTATCTCGACGCCGGACCCTGCCCCGGACAGTTGGTATACCAGCTTGTGGGGGCCGGCGCGGAGCAGTTGGAACGGGCGGCGGCCTTTTTAGACGAATTAGACTGCCTGGGGATCGACATCAACATGGGCTGCGCGGCCCCGGCGATCCGCCGTATTGGGGCGGGGCTGGCCTGGACCGGGGAACCGGCCAAGGCCAGGGCTCTGATTGGCCGCCTCCGCTCCGTGGTGAAGCGGAGGCGGCTCAGCGTCAAGCTGCGCTGCCCCCTTATGGGGCCGGAATTGGGGGCCGGGGAGGACCCCCCACGCCGGGGCTCCCCACGCCGGAACTCCCCGCACAGGGGCTCCCCGCAGCCGGGGGAGGAAGAACAGATGCTTGAGTACCTGATCCGTTTCTGCCAAAGCCTGGAAGCGGAGGGAGTCCAGCTTATCACCCTGCACCCCCGCCGGGCGGGGGAAAAATTCAAGCGCCCGGCCCGCTGGGACTATGTGGAACGGCTGCGGAGGGAACTGGGGATTCCCGTGGCGGGGAACGGCGATATTGGCTCCCCGGCGGAACTTGCCGCCCGTTCCCGGGGGGGAAAGGCCATGGCGGGCCGGGCGGCGGTGCGGCAGCCCTGGATCTTTGCCGCCGCCCGGCTTTTTAGGGCAGGGGCCCGCGCCCCCGCCGGCGGGCTAAACCTGTCCTTTGACCTGGAAAAAACGGGGCTCCGCTTCCTGGAACTCCTGGCCCGCTGCCAGCCCCCGGAATTCCACATAAGCCGCGCCCGCCGTTTTTTTAACTACTTCTGCGAAAACCTGAAATGGGGGACCCATGTAAAAAACCTGCTTAACCGGGGGGAAAGCCTTAAAGACGTGGAACGGGCCTGGCGGGGTTACTTTGCCTTCCACCCGGAAGACCGGCTGCTAATTCTCCCAATACCGGAAAAAAATTCTTAGCAATGGGGGGAGGGCCCGGAGCCGGGGAATCAGGCCGGGACCCCCCAGAAAGGCCGCGATAGCCCGGATACCCCGGTAAACCTTCTCCGAATAGGGCTGCCACCAGAGGTTCCGTTTTACCCCCGGAAGGATGTCGTCTATCACCACCTTGACCTTTAGCATCTCCTTAAAGCCCAGTTCCCCGTGGGTTTTCCCCAGCCCCGAATCGCCAAAACCGCCCCAGGGGGTCTCCGCCAGACCGTGGGACATGAGGTGATCGTTCAACATCACCGCCCCGGCGTTAAGCCGGGATGCCAGCCGGGAAGCGGCCCGGCGGT
Source organism: Treponema sp. (assembly GCA_031258265.1). GTDB lineage: Bacteria > Spirochaetota > Spirochaetia > Treponematales > Breznakiellaceae > JAISFT01. Next base: position 5,228 of record JAIRNB010000311.1, read on the forward strand.
CCCTGGACCAGACCGATGCGGTAAGGCTGTAGGGGGAAGCGTTGGCGATACGGAGGGCCTCCTCGTCGTCTTCCACGGGGATTACCGCGCTTATGGGGCCGAAGATCTCCTCCTCCATGATAGGCATGCCGGGCTTCACATTGGTTAGGACCAGCGCCCTGGCGAAACGATCTCCGAAGGGCCCCGGCGAAGCCTCCGGCCCGCCGGGGCTTTGGGCCGCGATTTCGGCCCCCAGGGCAAGGCAGGCGGCGATCTGCGCCCCGGCCTTTTCCTTTTGCTCCAGGGATGTCATGGGGCCCAGATCGGCGTCTTCCCCCCAGCCGGGGCGCAGGGCGGAGACCAGGCCGCCGAATTTTTCCAGGAAAGCCCCGTAGACCTGCCGCTGTACCAGGATACGCTGGACCCCGCCGCAGGACTGCCCGGCGTTGGAATAGGCCGCCCAGAGGATACCGGCGGCGGCCCGGTCCAGGTCCGCATCCGGCCGGATTATCGCCGCGTCCGCCCCTCCCAGTTCCAGCACCAGGGGGAGCAGCCGCCCGGCGGCCAGGGCCATAAGTTCCTTGCCCACCCTGGTGGAACCGGTGAAGAACAGCTTATCCACCCCGGAGGGGGCGGAGAGGGCAGC
>JAIRNB010000328.1 GCA_031258265.1 Treponema sp.
CCTATGGGACTGATGAAACGGGTATGGTTGCCGCCATTACCCTGAGGAGTGAAAAAAGTTCATTAAGTAATTATATTTATTCTCCTTCTCCCGGTTTTAACTCTACTTATGTTTCTGCGAAAGATTCAAATGGCAAATTGCGGGCCATTACCATTCCCAATATTCCGGTTATTGATTTTGGCACTAGCCAAATGGCGTTTTACAAGGTAAAACCCGAGAGTTCCAGTGCCAACGAGCAGGAATACGTGGTGGTGGTCAGTGAAGGACCGCAGTATTACTACGTTAACGGCTCTACCGGCAGGGACGACTGGCCCGATTATTACAACGGCGGTTCGGAATCCTATCCCTTTAAGACTCTGGCCAAGGCGGTACATGCGGCTTCCCGGTCCAGTAGTATAAATAAAATATTTGTCAGCGGGGAGCTGAACGCCGCCACGGAGAAGGGGGCCTGGGGAGATGTTACTGATGACAATGGTTTTCACCCCAGCGGCGGTAATTCAGACAGTGTTTTTAATCTGATCGGGACCAATAATAGAACGATAACCGTCAGCGGCGTAAACAACGCGGTCCTCCGGGGAACCTCCGGCAAGCGGGTCCTCTCCATCACCGGCGGCGCTAATATCACCTTCGAGAACATCACCGTTACCGGGGGCGACACCGCCAAAGTTGGCGGCGGCGTCTATATAGAAGGGGACTGCAAGGTAAAGTTCTCCGGCTGTACGATCACCGGCAACAAGGCCGCCTCCGGCGGCGGGGTGTATGTCCACGGCCCGGACAGCGGCAGCGCTGATGGTGAATTTTATTTTATCGGGGGTTCTATCAGCGGGAACACCGCCACAGGGACCGCTGCCGGTTCCATAGCGAATCCCGCCGCTGCCCAGGGGGGCGGGGGCCTCTATCTGGGGGGCAGGATCGCCGCCACCCTCTACAACGCCACGGTGGCAAACAACACCGCCCAGGGGGGTTCCGGCGGCGGGGTTTTGATAGCCGCCGCCGATCCCAATAATAATAGCGGAAATAGGGACAGCAATGAATTCGGCCTTTTCATGTTCGGGGGCAGCATTTCCCAGAACAACTCCTACGGTTACACCTCCCCCCACGGCGGGGGCGGGGTCTATGTGGCCCAGGGCGCTTTTGATATGGACGGCGGGAATATTTCCGGCAACTACTCCAAACGCCAGGGTGGGGGGGTCTTTATCTGGCACAACGCCCGTTTTAGCGCCTCCGGCAATTCTTCCATCCTTAACAACGACGGGGTGGGGAGTTCCAAGGCCATCTGCAGCCGGGGCTATACACTACTAACGGGGAACGCCAGGGCCGACAAGATATACATCTGGAATAACAACGATAGCCCTAAGTTCAGTCGGGAACCCGATTCTTTTACGATTTCGGAAAACGCCCGGGCAGACGGCATCGTCCTGGCCTATGACGACAGCGACTCCGGCGCTCATCAAACCAGGAACCATATCAATGTAGCGAACTTAAGCGGCATCGATACTGTGGCCACTATCGATCTGGAGGGCCACCTTACCGACAACGCCTTTAAGACCATGGACCTGGAAGGGGACTGGCTGGGGAAGACACTTATTAAATCCAGTATAGCCAGTATTTCTACCGATATTGCCCGCTTCCCCCTGGGGACCTTTGTGGGGAGCGGGACCCGGAGTCTGTCCTCCTATAAGATCGTCCCTGACGGTGTATATGGAAAGATGCAGCACAGATGATTGGGATTGGCTAAAAAAGGAGTGGGCCCATGAAAGGATTTTTCGCGGCGTTTCCGCTGCTCTGTTTGTTTCCCCTTTTTATCGCCGCCCAGGCGGAGGAAGGGCAAACCGAAACCCGGACGGAAGAATGGGTGAATACCGGGCGTTTTGGCGCGGAGGAGCTTGAAACGGAGGAGCCGGGGGAAATGGCCCGCTACCACAGCCACTGGCTTTACCTGGGGGCCCGGGTGGGGCCTTCCCTCCGCTTTTATACCCCCTCCGGGGACACCCCCTATACCGGAGGGGGGGCCCAGGGCTTCTCCATAGACGCCGCCGTCTTTGCCACCCTGCAGATCTTTCCCCGCCTGAGCCTCCAGGGGGAGGCGGTCTTTACCTGGGACCGGGCCTCCAGTTGGGACTACCAGGGGCAAAACGCCCAGCAGATAAGCCGTTATACCAAAGATTTCAGCTCCCTTTCCCTGTCCTTCCCCCTGACGGTCAAATGGAATTTTTATCCCGGTAACTTTAGGCTTTCCCCCTTTGCCGGTATTTACGCCATGGTCCCCCTGGGAAAAATGGAAAGGAAAACTTCTCTTCCGTCTAACCAGAAAACAGAAAGCTTTTCCTACGAAATTTCCCCGCCCCTGGGTTTCCTGGGGGGCCTAACAACGGCCCTAAAGCTGGGGCCCGGCATGATCTTTGCGGACCTCCGCTATGCCATAGATTTTGCCGAACCAAAACCCCGGAACGGCGATATGGAATCCTACCGCCGCAGCATGCTTTCCTTCTGCCTGGGCTACGAGTGGGCCTTCTTTACGAAAAAAGGAGGTTCCCGTGAATAAATTCCCCTTTAAGCGGCGCCTTACCCTTATGGCCCTGATAAG
>JAIRNB010000355.1 GCA_031258265.1 Treponema sp.
CGGTCTCAGGGTGACGGTAAGGTAGGCCATCTTACAAATTTCCTCCAGGACCGCCGCGTGGTAAACAGACCGGGCCGCGCTGTCCCCCCAGGTAAAAGGGCCGTGGCCGGCCACCAGGACCATCTGCGTATGGGCGGGATCGATTGACCCTTTCCTGAAACTCTCCACAATCAGGAGCCCCGTTTCCAGTTCATAGTCGTTTTTTACCGCCTCTTCACCCATAAAGCCGGTACAGGGAATCTCCCCCGCCCCGTGATCCGCGTGGGTAGTTCCAAAGACCGGGACCGGGCGGGCCGCCTGGGCCCAGGCCACCGCGAAACTGGAATGGGTATGGGTAACGCCCCGGATTCCGGGGAAGGACCGGTACAGGACCTGGTGGGTCTTCGTGTCCGATGAAGGCCGGAGCTTTCCATCCACAACCCGGCCCTCCAGGTCCACTATTACCATATCGGCGGGGCTTAGATTCCCGTATTCTACCCCCGAAGGCTTTATGGCAAAGAAACCCGGACCGGGATCGAAGGCGGATACGTTACCCCAAGTATAGATCGCCAGTTCCCGCTTGGGAATCTCCATGTTTGCCTCAAAGGCTTCTTCCCGCAGAGTCTTATAAGGGTCCATGCTTCCCCCTAAGAAAGCACTGATTTATTCAATCGAGAATAAATCAGTGCTACTTTAATGTGGTTTTTTCGCAGTTTTCCGTAGGAAAACGAGAAAAATAATGGGGCAACGATGATTAGCGTCAAGTTAATCCAGCGTTGCCCTAAGGCCGGGACCAGTAAGCGCCGGCCCAGCGCAGTTCGTCCCTCAGCCTGGCCGGTCTGGTATCCCTTCCGATGTGGACAAATTCGATCCCCATCATCTCCGCCCAGTCCCGGAAGTGTTCAATCCCCAGGGCGGCGCTGTAGACCGAATGGTGGGTACCCCCGGCGATGATCCAGGATTCCGCGGCTTCATACAGGTTGGGGAGGGGCTTCCACAGGGCCCTGGCCACGGGGAGCTTCGGCATGGGCTGTTCAATCTTTACCGCTTCCACCTCATTGACGATCATTCTGAAACGGTCCCCCAGATCGATGATCGTAGCCAGAACCGCCGGACCGGCGGCCGCGTCAAAAACCAGCCGGGCGGGGTCCGCCTTGTTCCCGATACCCAGGGGGTGAACCTCGATTCGAGGTTTGGAAACGGCAATAGAAGGACAGACCTCCAGCATGTGGGCCCCCAGGGCCGCCTCTTTCCCCGGCTCAAAATGGTAGGTGTAGTCCTCCATGAAAGAAACGCCCCCGGAAAGCCCCTGGGCCATTACCTTGGCGGCCCGGACCAGCATAGCCTGTTTCCAGTCCCCTTCCCCGGCAAAACCATAGCCCTGCTCCATAAGAGTCTGACAGGCAAGGCCGGGCAGTTGGGGGAGGCCGTGCAGGTCCTGGAAGGTGGTGGTAAAGGCCCCCGCCCCTTCCCGTTCCAGCATCCCTTTAAGGGCTATTTCTATCTTCGCCTGTTCCAGCATGGCCTTCCGGCCGGGTCCGGCCTGCCTCAATTCCGGGGCCAGCTCGTAACGGCCCTCGTATTCCTTTATCCGGGCCTCCGCCTGGACATCGGAAACCTCCTGGTAAAGCTGGGCCAGGTCCCCGATACCCCAGGTGTTGACCTGCCAGCCAAACTGAATCTGGGCTTCCACCTTGTCCCCTTCGGTGACCGCCACTTCCCGCATGTTATCCCCCAGGCGGAGGACCACCGAGCGCATCCCGTCGTGCCGGGCGGCGGCGGCCCGCATCCACACGCCGATCCGGCGGCGGACAGCGGCATCCTGCCAGAATCCCGCCACCACCTTGGGGCTAAGCCCCAGGCGGGCGTATATGTGCCCGTGTTCCCGGTCCCCGTGGGCGGACTGATTCAGGTTCATAAAATCCATGTCGATACCGGCCCAGGGAATATCCTGGTTAAACTGGGTATGAAGGTGGAGAATAGGTTTCCTGTTGGAGTTAAGGCCGGTAATCCACATCTTGGAAGGGGAAAATGTGTGCATCCAGGTGATGATCCCCGCGCAGGACTCCGCCGTGTTGGCCTCCCCAAAGAGCTTTGTGATCCCCGCCGGGGATTTTGCCACATCCTTAAGCACGATGCGGCAGGGAAGAAGATCGTCCTTGTTCAGTTCCTCCGCCATGATCCGGGCATGCTCGGCAACCTGTTTAAGAGTCTCATTCCCATAGAGGTCCTGGCTGCCTACGATAAACCAAATTTCCAAATCCCTGTAATTCATCCTGTTACTCCTTTAATTGAACCCGGAATTTCCCGGTATTATTTTTTTTAAGCGGTTGTCGTTCAAAAATCAAAGTTTTTGAACGACTCTGTTTATGTTAAGGTCTCCGCAAAAGCCCCAAGGTTTTGGTATAGCTTGTATAGCGAATCATACACCGGAATCAGTTCCGGCCTGGGAATATAGGTCTTTTCGATGGGCGGGCAGAGGGCGGCCTGGGCCGCGGGAATATCGGGGTAAAGCCCCGCGGCCACCGCGGCGAACATGGCGGCCCCCAGGGCCACGGATTGATCGTTGGCGGGGACCTTGATGGGCATGTTAAGGACATCCGCCAGAATCTGCATCACCAGGGAGGACTTCCGGGCTACCCCGCCGATGCCGATTATTTCGCCGATAGCTACCCCCTGTTCCCGGAACCGTTCCACAATGGCCCTGGCCCCGAAGGCGGTGGCCTCTACCAGGGAGCGGTAGAACTTGACCGCGTCTGTTCCCAGATTCAGCCCCGTTACCGCCCCCTTGAGGAGCTGGTTGGCGTCCGGGGTCCGCCGACCGTTGAGCCAGTCCAGGGCCGTAAGCCCCGTCTGCCGGGGGTCCAGCTTTTCCGCCGCGTCTTCCAGGAGGGGTATCAGCTTTTTGGAGATTCCCCCGGCAATCTGCTTCTTTACATTATCCCCCAGGCAGGGCCGGCAGCACCTCTTCCAGGGGCCACATCAGGATACCCTTGAACCAGGCGTAAACATCCCCAAAGGAGCTTTGGCCGGCCTCGTAGCCTATCATCCCCGGCACCACTGAACCTTCTACCTGGCCGCAGATTCCCCGGACCGGGACTTCCCCGGCCTCCGGCACGGGCCCCACGATCACGTCACAGGTGGAGGTCCCCATGACCCGTACCAGGACCCCGGCTTTAACGCCGCCCCCCACGGCCCCCATGTGGGCATCGTAGGCCCCCACAGCCACGGGTATCAGCGGGGGAAGGCCCAGACGCCCGGCCCATTCTCCGGTCAAAAGTCCCGCGGGGGTATCGCTGGTATAGGTCTCCGTCCCCAGGGTTTCCCGGATTTTCACCAGCCGGGGATCGAGTAAACGCAGGAAATCTGCGGCGGGGTAGCCCCCTTCAAAGGACCGGTGGAACATGGCCTTATGCCCCATGGCGCAGCGGCTCCGCCTGATAAGCCCCAGGTCCTTAACGCCGGTAAGAAAAGCGGTCATCCAGTCGCAGTGTTCCACAAAGGAACAGGCGGCCCCGGCCACCGCCGGATCTTCGGTTATAACATGAAGGATCTTTGCCCAGAACCATTCCGCCGAATAAACGCCCCCCTCGTAGCGGGTATAATCGGTCCCCCCCCAGGTCTTTGCCGTCCGGGTTATTTTTTCCGCCTCCGCCACGGCGCTATGATCCTTCCATAACACAAACATGGCATTGGGGTTTTCCGCGAATTCCTCTTTCAAGGCCAGGGGGGTCCCCTCCCCGTCCACCGCGCAGGGGGTGGAACCGGTGGTGTCTATGGCGATACCCCGGACCCTATCCGCCAGGGCCTCCTTACCCGCCAAAGCTTCCCGCACCGTTTCCACAAGGACATCAATGTAATCCTGGGGATGCTGACGGAAACGGTTTGCCGCGCTGTCGCAGTACAGGCCCTTTGTCCAGCGGGGATAGTTCCGCACCGAAACCCCCGCCGTTTCCCCGGTGGCGGCATCGATCAGCACGGCCCGGGCAGAATCGGAACCATAATCAAGGCCCAGAACATAGTTTTCCCCCCGCCCCGGGGTTTCCTTTTCTAAACTCATGTGGCCCTCCTTCTGTTGGCCGTGGACAAAAAGCCCTTGAAAATTTACCGGTATTGGTTTGCGTGTTCGTTCACACTGTACCGGATATATCATATACCCGCCATTTACTGCTGTCAATAAAAATGTTGTTTCCGTGAACCGCCGGAGGGGCTTTCAGGTTCATACCCTGATTAGAAATCCGGTAATTCTTAGTTTGGGCGCATTTTTTGCTGCCGCAAAAAACCGGGCTTTGCGGGGGTTCCGTCCGTCCGTATTCACGGACGGACCGCACAGACCCTTGGGGCCTGCGCGCCCCTCCAATCCCTTGCGCGGAAGACAACCCTTCGCGCTGTGTAACCGCATTAGTTTAATTAACAAGCGGCGTTTGCCTGCCGCGGTCGCACTGCCCCCAGCCGGGGCGCATTTTCCAATTTAGGGGCATACGGTGGCGCTATGCGGTTCCGCATTGCCTAATATACAGCCTTCGGCTGCTCTGGCCGGCAGGATGCCGGCTGTAAGGAATTTCTACGTTTTTGCAAAGCAAAAACGTAAAGCTAAAAAATGGCATGGATGCCATTTTTTAGCAGCGCGAGGGATAGAGCGGAAATACCGGAAGCCCCGCAGGGGCTGAGGAATTGCAGCGATAGCCCGGTCCCCGTCCCCGGAGGGGCGGGGATGCGCCCAAAAATTACAGGGGAATGTTTTCCCTAAGGTACACGTCCAGGGGTATTTCTATCTTGGGGGCGATATGCTGCTCCAGTACGATACGGCGGTACAGGTTGAGCAGGGCCTGGCGTCCCTGTTCTTCCGGGCGCTGGGAAATTATCGCGTCTATTCCCCCGTCCCGTAGCAGTTCCCGGTTTTTAGGAATAAGATCGTAACCGACAAGGATGAAAGACCGCCGCCTTTGTTGAATTTTCGCGGCCTCCGTAACCCGGTGGGCCATGCAGTTGGTAATAAAAATACCTGCCAGATCGGGGTTCTCCGCGAGGAAGAGGACAATTTCATTAACCGGTATTTCAATTCCCCTGTAACCGGAATACTCCCGGACCACGGTGGAGAAACCCTGTTCCCCGGCGTATTGCAAAAAGCCATCCCTGCGCCGGGTGATATGGTAGTCCTCCCCATGGGCGTCCAGGACCGCCACCGGTTTGCTCAGGTTGCCCGCGAAAAGGTGCATAAGCCTTCCGGCCAGGTAGCCACCCCGGAACGAATCCTGGCCGATGGCGCAGAGGGGCGTCAGGCCGGGGAGGTCCGCGTCAAAAAATACGCAGGGAATTTCACTGTCCTGGATTTTTAGTATAAGGTCCCGTATCTTTTCCGGCATGACGGGGGATAGGATGATCCCGTCAGGTTTTTCCGCCAGCAGAGAGTCCGCGGCTTTCTGAAAGTCCCGGATACTGTAGCGATCATATTCGATTATTTTTGTCTCTACCCCCAGGGGGCTTATTTCCCCCGCCCCCTCCTGTATTCCCTCCAGGGCCTGGCCCCAATAACCGGCGTCCTGATCCCTGTGAGGCAGGAAAGCGCAAAACCTGTAGGCCCGGTTCCGTTTAAGCCGCCGGGCTATCGGGTTTGGGGTGAACTGGTATTTTTCGATAATCGCTTCAATCCGCGATTTGGTTTCCGCCGCCACCCGGCCCCGGCGGTGAATAACCCGGTCCACGGTTCCAACGGAAACCTTTGCCACTTCGGCAATTTCTTTAACGGTCATTGTTTGTTTTCCGGCATGCCTTCCGCATATTTTCCGGCGGGGGCAAATCCCGCCGTTCCGGTTTACAATAACATGATCCGTACAACTCCGCAATTCGGTGTCACCCAGAATCCGCCGAAAAAAGCCTCGTCCCCGTTACGGACCCGGTCGCTGACAAAATTTCCCTTTTCATCGAAATGGCCTTCCTCGATGGAAATAAAATCTGGGGTGGGAAGATCATTGGCGATCTTTGAAATTTCGGGGCTCCGCTTAAGCGCAAGGCGCAGGGAAAAACGGCCGGCCAGGTAAAAGCAGCGCCGTTCATCTTCAATGATGATGCCCCGGGGGATCATATTTTCTTCGGTGGTTTTTTCCCTTCCCGTACTGTAATCGTAGAATTGGTACTTTCCCCCGCCAAAATGAACGTTTCCCAAAAATTCCCCGAATTCATAGCCCTCGTCTTCCTGGCCCGAATGTTTAATTACCGGGTACAGCTTCCCCGTGTTCCGGTGCTTCAAGATGAGGGGCATGACGCTCATAAGCGCGGCATTACTGTCCCGTACCGGAACGGCGGAATCCACCACTCTGCCTTCGTCATCCAGGCAGCTTTCAGAGCCAAAGGTGGCGTAACCCACGGCTCCCCGGGCTACGGCGTAAAACATATTGCAGGCGCTGGTATAATTCCGGGAAGTTTCGGGGATAAAAAGGACATTCTCAGCGGTACTGTAGGAATTACAGATTTTTTCAAACCGGTAGGATTCCTGTTCATAAATATCCGGCGCCAGCATGTCGATATGCTCAATGGCCGCCAGCCATATATGCAGGGCCCGGATTACCGCCCCCCCGCCGGGGTATTCTATGCCGGGAACCCCCCAGGGGGAACCGGCGTTAAGCCAGACATTGACATACAGGGGAATTTGATACTGCCCCTTCCCCGCGGCGGCAACGGCGTCGATGTAGCGGGCCAGATGCCAGGCTTCGCAGTATTCGTAACCGTGGAAGCCAAAGGTTTCCACCCAGGAGGCCCCTTTCTTTTTGCCGTTTTTCTCCCAATCCCCATAGGAGGCCGCCTCGCGGTGCAGCTCCAGATAGTCAAGTAATTTTTCCGGGACCGGGGCCTTTTGGTCTTCCAGGGCCCTGGGGGAATAATCACGGTCCGTTCTAAGGTAGCCGGGCTCGTTTTCTACCTGCAGGGCAATGACGGTCCCCCGGCCTGACGGTGAGCGGGATTCGGCGGCCGGGGAATCGGCTTTTTTTAAATAGGCGCAGAGGGCCGCGAAGGCCCTGGCGTCGGCCTCCTCGTTTTCCCGGTAATGGGCGGAAAGATCCGCCACGGCAAGCCCGTCGGAACGGAGGACCCGCTGGAACCGGTCCCCTCCCCGCTTTACCCATTCGGGGGTATAGCTCATGTCTCCGTTCTTCCAACTGCCAAACCAGAGAATCACCAGGCGCAGATCCGAGGCCCGGCAGAGTTCCAGCATATAGTCAAGGGAGCTGAAATCGAAACTGCCTTCCCGGCTTTCCACCTTTTCCCAGTACAGGGGCGCCTCCACCGTATTGCAGTGGAGGGCCTTCGCCGCTTTGCAGGATTCCGCAAACATTTCCCTGCTGTAGGAACTGGAATTATGGGCCTGGGCTCCCAGGGGAAAAAA
>JAIRNB010000366.1 GCA_031258265.1 Treponema sp.
TCCGGCAGGTCCCGGTCTTCCCGGGGGTCTATATATAGTTCCGGCTTATCTATCCGCAGACCCCTGATTCCCCGGCCCTCCTTCCGCAGCAGGTCCCACAGGGACCAGGAAAGGCGGAAGCGGGAGGCGGAAAACAGGGGGAAGGCCCCCCTCCCGGAGATCGTAAGGGACCGGATATCGATACCCCCCAGGAAGGAGGGCTCCAGGGATTCGTATTCAATCCGCCGGCCAATAAGCTCCTCCCCCCGGCTAAGAAGTTCATCCCGGAGAAGCTCCATCCGCTGTTTTAAAACCCCGGAAACAGGGCGCAGGGCAAGGAAAGCCAGAATCAGAAGGACGGCGAAAACAAGAAAACTAAGAACCCGGAATCTTGGAGAAGGCCCCGCATGCCGGGACCCTGGGAATGGCCTCCCCGGAGGCCGGATATTGAGGCTGGTACCCTGGGGTACCCTGTCTTCCCATACGATCCGCTCAGACGCCATCTCTTAAATTCCCACTATTATCGTAACACACAAAGCCCCTATAAGTATCGGTATATATACATAATAAGGGGGAGAAAACTTATGCCACCCTGGGGCGAAGTAAAGGCGTTAAAGTAAAGAGCGGTACTCCTGGGGGAGGGCGCTTTTCCGGAGCGTTATTTTGGAAATGCCGTTCCTCGCTATTTTCCTCCCTCGCGGAGCCGGATATGATAGGATCATGGGTATACTGGGGAATTTTGTGGTTCTTGAAGGCATTGACGGGAGCGGCACCAGCACCCAGATAGAACTGCTCAAGGGGCGCTTCGGGTCCCGGAATTCTGAAGGCGGCATGCCGGTCCTTTACGCCACCGCCGAACCCGGCGCCGGGGAACTGGGCCGCCTTATCCGCCGGGCCCTTAGGGGAGAACTTTCCCTGCTGCCGGAGACCCTGGCCCGGCTTTTCGCCGCGGACCGGGGGGAACACCTCTATGGTCCGGGGGGCCTTGTCGAGCGGGCGGGCCGGGGGGAACTTGTGGTCTGCGACCGCTATGTCCCCTCTTCCCTCGTGTACCAGGGCCTTGAGTGCGGGGAAGAACTCCCCCGGACCCTTAACAGCCCCTTCCCCGCCCCGGAACTGATCGTTTTTTTTGACCTAGACCCGCGGATCGCCGCGGAACGGATCAGGGACCGGAAGGAACGGGAGATCTACGAGTACCTGGACTTCCAGATCAGAGTTCGGGACCGCTACCTAAGCCTTCTCCCCGGTTTCCGGGCCCAGGGTTCCACCGTAGTCCAAATTGACGCCTCCCGGAACCAGGCGGAAGTGGCCGGCCAGCTCTGGGCGGTCCTGGAAAACATGCCGATACTAAAGGGGTGAAGCCCTTTTCCCGCGTCCCGGCCGTTCTTATCATCAGCCTCGTTGTCTTTGGCGGCCCCCCGCCCCTGGGAGCCTACTACGTCCAATACAAAGAACAGTACTACCGCCTTTACCACCTCCACTACATCCAGTACCCCGACGACAGCATGGAGAATATCTACTGGCTGGAAAAGGCCCTTAAAGCGGACTTTGCCAACCCCCTCTACGCCCTGGCCCTCATTGAAAACGAAACCCAGTGGGAAAAGTACCGCTACCTCTTTACCATGCACATCTACCTTAAACTTATTGAGCAGTACCTCTACCTGGGAAATAAGTGGAACAAGCGGAACGCCTATTTCTACAACGCCCCCTGGAAAGAGCAAAACCTGGAAAGCCTTGATACCGCGGAAAGCTGCTACCGCGCCGCCCTGTCCTACTGGCGGGACGCCGCCTCCTGGGCCGCCAAATCCAGGGAAGGCCGTTTCCGCTGGATCAACCTGCAAAAGGTCCAGTTTTGGGAAGACGAGGCCCTCCGCATCGAGGAGGGGGAGCTGAACTACGAAACAATTATTAACCGGGAATTAGCGTTACTGCGGCAGGTCCGGGAGAAGTTCCAGGCCATGGATGAAAACACCTATTAAAGTTGTTCAAAACTTTAGGTTTGAAAGAGCAGCCATTGAAAAAAGCGGTTTTTGAACCGGAGTTTCCGGACAACCCTAATATGCCCGCATTGTGAACGGACACTAAATGTACGGCCGGTCTTTCAAAGGTGAAGGGCCGTTCTCTTTTTCTATCATCACTTCCAGGATGGTTTCGTCCAGGGGAATCATGCCCTGGTGGGATATTTTTTCAACGATGTTTAAGGTATCCTCCAGCCGCCGGGCAAGGATGCCTTCAGAATCCGGAATGGAGTTACCCGCCATGGCAAGCCGGGCGCTTAATTCGGCGGCCTTTACGCAGGTATATATTTTAAGGGCGCAGCTTCCCTTGGCCCCGTCACAGATCATTCCCATCAGGTTACCGATCATATTCCTGATACAGTATATTACCGCCTGATCGTTGCCGCCCAAGATCCGCACAAACCCCGCCCCGGTTCCGGCGGCCGCGGTAAAGACCCCGCAGAGGGCGGAAAGCCGGTCCTTCCGCTCGGTCAACATTAAGGCGATAAGCTGGGAGAGACAAAGGGCACGGGCCGTCTCGTCCCGGTTTTTTCCCAGGCCCCGGGCCAAAACAAGAACCGGAACAGAAACGGTAATCCCCTGGTTGCCGCTGCCGGAATTGATGATCACCGGTTTTGAACAGCCCGCCATGCGCGCGTCCGAGGCGGCGGCGGCGAGGCTGGCCCCCAGATGAAAGAGGTCCTTTTCATTTTCATCCGGGCTTAACATGGTCTTTCCCACTTTGATGCCGTAACCGACTCTGACGGAATGTTCGGCCAGATTTAGATTAACTTCCGCCGCGTCTATCAGAAATTCTATTTTTTCCAGTTTTACGGTGTTGACAAAGGCGAATATCTTTTCCGGCGTCAAAAGACCGGTTTTATCCGCCGGTTTAACCTGGTCCGCTGTAATTTCCTTGTCCGTGTCAAAAATTTCAACCCGGTCATGTTTGTCCACGATCCGGGCGGTAATATTTTTGCGGCCCCTGCCAAGGCGAATCTCTATGAAAACCGGCGGAACATCCTTGACAAGTTCCAGTTTTATTGTGCCGGATCGGGTTAGGCGGGCTGCGGCGGTTTCCTGTTCTTTCTCCAGGCTGGAAAGGATATTCAAACCTCCGGCGGGATTCCCTATGGCTATCCCCAGGGCCGCGGCGGCGGTAATTCCCTTGAGGGGGGTATTCGGGATACCGACATTCATGGTGTTTTTTATAATATCCCGGCTGGCGCGGATAAGCACCGTGTCGGGCAGGGCGCCCAGGGATTCCCTGGCTGCCGCGCCGGCCAAAGCCACGGCGGCCGGTTCGGTACAACCCATGGCGGTAACTAATTCTTCCTGAAACAGGCTCAGGAAGGATTTTTCGTCGATAGCGGCGGTTTCACCCGTTTGGGCGGTGTTTTTTTCCATTTGTTTTCCTAAAATTTGCTTTCCCGGTACGGCGCTTTCCTAAACGGTTGAACTTCAAATTTTGTTACCAGGCTGTCCGGCAACACACGAAACAAAATTCCAAATCCCGCGAGGCCGGCATGGGGCGAAGTAAAAGCGTCCTGGTAAGGGCGCGTGAAGGAAAAAATGTAACACCCGCCCGGCGCACGGCAACTGTAATTATCCCGACCAAATGCAAGCCCGGCTTTAGGCGGGCGGGCGCGCCGCGGGGCCGGCATGGATGCCGGCTGTAGTAAATGTTTGGGTTTTTGCTACGCAAAAACCCAAAGCTCAAAAATGGCATGGATGCCATTTTTGAGCAGCGCAAGGGATAGAGCGGAAATACCGGAAGCCCCCTGCAAGGGGGCTGAGGAATTGCAGCGATAGCCCGGTCCCCGGCAAAGCCGGGGATGCGCCCATAAAAACTCGACATTCGGCCTAAACAAAATCCCCGGCCTCAGCCCAGATTGATCTTGTATATCCGGCCCCCGTCTTTGATGTCTTCCCGCAGCCTCTCCAAAAACCGGTCATAATCTTTTGCCTTGAGGGACTCAAAGATTGAACAGTGGGGTCCGGACTTAAATACAAACTGGTTCCTGTACTGTTCCTGCGAATAATACTGAGCATAGTACCTCCTGAGGGTTCTCATGCTGCCGGTTAAATTTCTTACCAGCAGATCGTTTTTAGCAAGGGAAATAAGCATGGTATGGTATTTGATGTTCTCATCCCAGATCTTCCACACGTCATCGAGTTTGGTTTTCTGAAGCTTTGCCAGATAAGCCTCCAGGGGTTCCAAATCGTTTTCAGTAACCGTGTGCATGTATTCTTTGGCTGCCCCTAGCTCGTTGATAAGCCGGAATTGAATGATATTGATCGCGTCCCGGGCACTCAGCCGTAATACGACATATCCAAAGCGGGGAATACTCTTTAGAATCCTTTCATTACACAAACGGATCAACGCCTCGCGGACCGGGGCCTTGCTGCTTCCAAAGCGGGAAATCAGATACCGTTCGGTCAGGACGGCGTGTTCTTCCGGGTGTTCCGTTACCATCCTAAGAATAGAGTCGTATATCCTGTCGGTCATGGTAACAAGGTCATTTCTTACGGGTATAATGGCGCTATCCGTTCCTATATCCATTTAACTCCCCCGCCTCATCTCCCCGCCGTATTTTTCAAAGGAAGCCGCGGACCCGCGCTCCGGGGTCCGCCGTGCCCGCATTCCGGAGGGACCCTATATGCTGCGCGCCTCGTCTATAACCCACTTAAAGCGGTGGTAATCCACCTCATTTGGTATTGTACAATCGGCGCCGATGATTAATCCCTTCTTTCCAAAACGGAATATAAGCTCCCTGGTGAAGCGCCGTACCTCTTCTTCCGTGCCGTAAAACAACACCCCCGGCCGGGTATTCCGAAAACCCCCAAGCACGGTTTTCCCGCCGAAATATTCCCGGCCTTCCTCAAGGCTTATGTCCTCCACATAGACCGCCCAGTTAATCACCTTGGCCGGGTAGTCTTTCCAGTCTTCGATTCTGTTTTTTACCCCGGCCCACCCGCACATGTGTATAATATTATTGTCCGAAATATTGTTCGCGTGATTGAGGACGTACAGATCGCTGGGACTAATCATTTCCCGGTACTCCTGGTAAGAAAACCGGTCCAATTCGGCTCCCTGGACACAATAATAAATCCCGTCGTTTTTTGCCTCGCGGACTATGAGTTCCGCCAAAAGGGCGTTGTCCTGGGCTATTACATTAAGGGCATGGATAACCGCTTCCGGGTCCTCCCGGATATGCCGCATCACCAGTTCTTCCCCCGCGCCGAAGCGGATAGAAGAGAACGGGGCAAAGACATTGTAAAAAACACAGCAGTCGTCTTTTACCTCTTCTTTGATTCTCTTGGCGCGCCATACCTGTTCCCGGATAAAGGGATGATCCTTTCCCAGGGGTTTAAGGCTGCGCCAGTCCGCGGCCTTCTCGATCTTCACGTTTACCGGATACGGGAAATAGCTGTCGCACATGACTTTGATGAAGTCCGGGTCCACTTCCCGGTAATACTTCAAATGAGCCTGGACGCAGGCTTCCCCGGAAGCTTCGTCCCCGGCAAAATGAAACCAAAATCCTACAGGTACATGGTCTACTTCTTTTTTGTCCATGGCGTTTAACAGCCGAGTACGTTTGTCCATATTGCCGCCGCTCCTTATTGGGGATTCACCGGAACATCCGGGCCCATCATTGAACTTATTACTGATAATATCATAAAGCATACCAGCTTGGCAAGAACTTTTTGAAATTTCATGGGGCGAAACGGTGTCAGTCACCATATTTTGCGCCACGTTTAACCGGGGCAGAGGCCCTCATCCTTTTTTTTGAATTTTTTCCCCGAAAACCCAAGCGCCGCGCGGGATCGCGCCCATATACAGGCGGAGGTATCTATGACGCGAATCTTGTCACGGAAGCTCCTCTTTGGCCTCTGTGTTTTTCTTCCTTGGGTTTCCTGCGCCGGGGAGGAGGGGGCAGGAGAAGAGAGGGAATACGGAGAGATTATCGATTCGGGGGCCCTGGGGGAGGAATTGATCGCCGCCCTGGAAGATTTTGAAATCCGCCACGGCGGCCACTTTGATTCCAAGCTGGACCTGGGAATCTACTACCTTGCCCTTGGGGAAACGGAGCGGGCGAGGGATTACCTGCGCCGGGCGGAGAGGATTCTCCTGGACGGCGGGGGGAAAACTGTCTCCCGGAAGGAGGCTTATGCCCCGGCGCTGTACGGCGCCCTGGCCCAGGTATCTCTTGTCAGGAAGGAGTATCAGGCGGCCCTGGAATACATTGACAGGGCTATAGCGGCGGAGGGGGGTGATGAAAGGCGTTTCCATTTTTTGAAGGGTCATATCCTTGTTGCCGGGCGTGAGTACCGGGAGGCCCTGGATATTTTTGATGAACTCCTTGCCGGCAGTTCCGGCGGCCTTGGCGACGCCGGGGAGGAGGACCTGCGGGCCTATATGTTCCTCCTGGCCCAGGCGGAACGGCCTGTCGAAGCGGCGGCGGCCCTGGACCGCTATTTTTCGACCGGGGCTTTTTTCCCCGGCCTGGGCTATTTCGGCGCGGCGCTGTACCGGGCGGCGGGGGAAATGGAAAAGGCCGCCTGCGCCGCCTTTCTGGAGGGGGAGTACCGCTCGGGCTACGGGGGCTTTCAGGAACCCGGCGGCCTTGAATCCCCGGCGGGGGAAATGATTCCCGTCCCGGATGGGGGGCGGGGCGGCGAAGGGGAGGCGGAGCATTTTGCCGCCGAATATCTAAGGCTGAAAAACCTGATAAACGGCGGGGAAAATTTTACAAAAGACGAATTCCTCCGCCTGACGGGTCTGGAACCCTGTTTCCGCCTTTTCCCCAGCTTTTACTGGCAGCTCTGGATGGGGGCGCGGCTGGCATACCCCGATGACTACCAGTATTTCAGCGCCGCCTTGCAGAAGATCATCGCCCTGGACAAGGAGGGTCCCTTTGCCAAGAGGGCCTGGGAAGAACTTACCAGCCTTATGGGCTATTAGCGCAGCCAAAAGATTGCAGCGATAGCCCGGTTCCCTTTTGAAATTGTCGCGCAAGCGACAACCATGAGGCGGAAATGCGCCCGGATCCATAAGGAGGAACTATGAAGAAAGCCGGCGGGGGGAGAGGAGGGGCGGCCCTGCTGTGCCGGGGGATTCCGGCCCTGGTCCCGGTTCTGCTCCTGGCGGCCTGCGCTCCGGGGTCCGGGAGGAGGGACAGGGCGGAGGCGGCCTATGTGGCCGCCGCGGAAGCCTACGGTGAGGAACGTTTTGAGGAGGCTCTGAAATACGCGGGGGAGAGTCTGAAGATCGATCCCGGCTTTTACCAGGCCCGGCTTCTGGAGGGGAAGGTCCTCTTTTTCCTGAACCGCCCGGAGGAGGCGGAAAAAAACTTTGCCGCCCTCTGCGCCAAGCATCCCGAATACACCGAAGCGAGGATCTGGAATCTGCGCTGTCTGGTGCTGTCCCTGGGGAAACCCGGCGGAAGGGAGCTGGGGGAGATTCAGGGGGCCTTGGACCGGGAGCTTTCTTTTAACCCTTCGGACTGGAGGGTTCTCTACCTCTACGCCCTCCTGGCGGGAAATGCCGGGGATTGGGAAAAGAAGCTTTCCATGGGACGCCGGGCGGAAAACGCCTTGAGCGATTCCGCCAAACTCTACCTCGACATGGCTTTAAGCTGGCACAGCCTGGGACTGGAGGACCGGGCGGCGGGGGCCCTGGAAAAGGCCCGGATTGTGGCGGGGGGAAATATTTCCCTGGCCCGGCTGGCGGAAGGGACG